>NZ_JBSFUK010000040.1:0-42352 GCF_053591755.1 Streptomyces sp. NPDC002926 | reverse complement strand
GGGGGGGCCCCCCCACACCACCCGGGCCCCGGGGGGGCGGCCCCCGGGGGGGCGGCCCCCCCCGCCCCCGGGCCCCCGCGGGCGGTTCAGCCCGCCGGTCCCGGCGCGGGCTCCGGCTCCGGTACGGGGTCGGGGTCAGGGCCCGGCGGCCTCGGAATGGGGTCGGGCGCGGGTCCCGGCGGGGGCGAGGGAGTCGGCACCGGGCCGGGCAGCGGACCGGGATCGGGTCCGGGCGGGCCCGGCGTCGGGACCGGCGAAGGGGGTACGGGCGGCTGGGTCATGCCTGCCTCCAGAACGGTACGGAGTGGTGCGTTCCCAATGTCTCCCGTTGCGCGTGCCCACGCGCGCCGCGTCCACGCGTCATGATCGGGACGCGACTGCCTCCGCGGCCGCCCGCAGCCCTTGCCGGGGACTGGAGAGGACCGGGACAGCCGTCCTCGTACGGTCGGCGGCGCCCGCCATCGAGGCCTGGGCCAGAACGATGACATCCGCCTCGCGCACCGCGTCGACGGCGGCGGCCACCGCGTTCAGAAAGCCGTCGCGGTCGCCCGCCTCGAAGCGCTCCCAGGCACCGTCGACGAGCAGCGTGCGCAGGTCGACGCGACGGCCCGCGGCCTCTTCGCGGATCAGCGCGGCAGTCGGGTCCAGGGTGCTCTGCACGGTCGCGACCACGACGACACGCCCCTTTCCGGCCGCCGCCGCGGCCATCGGACGGTCGACCCGCAACACCGGTACGCCCAGGTCGGCGGCGCATGTCTCGGCGACGCCACCGATCGTGGAGCAGGTGCACAGCACCGCGGTCGCACCCTCGGCGACGGCTCCGGCGATCACGGCCGCGACTGCGGGTGCGACCGCCGCGGGGCCTGCCTCGCGAGCCCTTTCCAGTAGGTCCTCGTGGACGAGGTGACGCAGCGCGAGCCCCGGGTGGTCCTCGTCCCGCAGGGCCTCGAAGACGGGGACGTGGACCGGGGAGGTGTGCAGCAGCGCCAGCATGACCGGCATGCTAACGCCGCTGCTGCGGTCACCAGAGCCGCGGATTCGCCTTCAGCTGCTCCTGCGCGGCCCGCACCGGACCGGCCGGGGCCTCGGGGGCCTCGTCGGGGTGGCGGCGGGCCCACTCGGCGGCGTACGGACACAGCGGTACGACGGGAACGCCCTCACGTGCCGCCATCGCGTAGAACTCCCGTACCAGCGCGCTCGCGACGCCCTTGCCCTCGTGCCCCGGCTCCACCACGGTGTGCACGGCGACCAGGGCGGCCGGGGGCGTGTCGAGGGTGAAGTAGACGATGCGTCCTGCGACTTGGCCGTCCTCGTACGCCTCGCGGAGTCCCTCCGGACGGTTGTCGCGGATATCGGGATCTGCCATGGCGGGTGCCTCCTTCGGGCGGGCAGGACTTCGGGGAACGATCACACGGCGGCACGTCGGCGTACGGCGACACGTCGGCGTGCTGATCGGACGCCGACGTGCTGATCGGACGTCGGCGTGCGGTCAGACGACGGCGTGCGGGCTGCGTTCCGTCCGGCTGCCGGGCACCGGTGCGGAGGCATCCGAGCCGAGGGCGACGATCCGGTTCTCCGTGTCGACATGGACGACGCTGGGCACCAGGGTGCGCGCCTCGGCGTCGTCGACCTGGGCGTAGCTGATCAGGATCACCAGATCGCCGGGGTGCACAAGGTGGGCGGCCGCGCCGTTGATACCGATGACTCCCGAGCCGCGCTCGCCCTCGATGACGTACGTCTCCAGCCGGGCGCCGTTGGTGATGTCGACGATGTGGACGAGCTCGCCGGGGAGCAGATCGGCGGCTTCCATCAGCGCGGCGTCGACGGTGACCGAGCCGACGTAGTGCAGATCGGCCTGGGTCACGGTGGCCCGGTGGATCTTGGACTTGAACATGGTACGCAACATCGAGGCACTCCCGAATCTATGCTCCCTGCCTGCTTTTTTTGCAGGTCAAGGGCGGTTTCCATACCCAATCACGAGTCGGGTCCCCGGGCAGATTCACGAGGTTTTCAGGACTCATGCTGACCGATTGCCGACTTGTCCGACACCACGTCAGTTGGGTGCGGAGGCGCTGTCGGCAGCCTTCCGCCCCACCCACGTGGACCGCACCAGCCTACGCAACCACTCCTGGGATGCCCAGCCGCGGGTGGGAGCGGGCGACCGTGACCGCCCCCGGCCTCAGGGGGCGATCTTGCCCAGGCGGGCAGACAATGAGCGCCAGGGACCCGCTCGCGGCTGTGGCGGGATGTGTGGTTCTGCGGTCTGGAGGTCGTGGGACATGGGTTCGGTGCGGCCATGACGGTCGAAGAGCAGACACCTCAAGTCGGCGCATGCCTCCCCGTCGAGGGCTCGCGTCGCTGCCCCGGGCCGGTGGAGCGCGCCGATCCCGCAGGGCCGCCGGACCTCCCGACACCCGGCTCGCACCACGAACTCGTGTCCATCCGGAACTTGGTGGCACGGCTGAGTGCTGCCTACCCCTCGGTCGACGCGGTCACCGTCGAGGCGACGGTCAGGACCGCGTACGACTCGTTCCACCGGGCCAGGGTCAGAGCCTACGTCCCGATCCTGGTCGAACGCCGGTCCCGGAGGGTGCTCGGTGCCGCCTGCCGCACCGCTCCCGGACAGGCAATCGACGACAGGGCGGCTGAGGCCGGCCCGGAGCCGGACGCAGCCGCCCCCGCGGGTGGCGGAGGCCGTGAACGCTCCCACGGCCCCGGAAGCGGTGAGGAGCGGGCCGTGACCGTCCTGTCCCCCGAAACGCGCCGTGCTCACCCCCGACCAGCGAAGGACTGATAGGCGATGTCGGACGAGAGAGCGGAACGCATCGCGGATTTCATCGAGCCACTACGGGTGGAACCGGGGTCGAAGGTGCGCCTGGACCGGGACTTCGATCCTCGCTACAAGGCCGGTCTGAAGAAGCGGGACGGGATCGAGCTGCTGCGGAACGGGGTGTCGTTGCTGGCCGAGTACCAGGAGCGGCTGGCTGCCCAGGACACGTATGGCGTGCTGCTCTGTCTCCAGGCACTCGACGCCGGAGGCAAGGACGGGACGATCCGCCACGTGATGAGCGGCGTCAACCCCCAGGGCGTACGGGTCAGCAGCTTCAAGGTGCCCTCCACCGAGGAACTCGACCACGACTACCTGTGGCGTTACGCCCGGCGGCTGCCCACGCGCGGCGAGATCGCCATCTTCAATCGCTCGCACTACGAGGAGGTTCTCGTCGTGCGAGTCCACCCCGAGAACCTGGTCCGGCAGAAGCTGCCGGAGAACGCACGTGGGCCGGGCCTGTGGGACCGGCGCTACCGGGAGATCAACCACTGGGAGCGCTACCTCACGGACAACGGGTTCACAGTGGTGAAGATCTTCCTGAACCTGTCCAAGGAGGAGCAGCGCACCCGTTTCCTGAAGCGGATCGACCTGCCGGAGAAGAACTGGAAGTTCTCCGCGGCCGACGTCCGGGAACGGCGCCGGTGGGACGACTACCAGGACGCGTTCTCCGAAATGCTGTCGGCCACGAGTACGAAGTGGGCGCCGTGGTACGTCGTGCCGGCGGACCGGAAGTGGTTCGCGCGGATCTGCGCGGCTGCGGTCCTCGCGAACGCCCTGATGGACATCGATCCTCAGTACCCCGACGTGGGGGAAGAGGCGCGGAAGGATCTGCTCGTCACCAAACGGGAGCTGGAGCAGGAAGCCCCCGCCGGGGCCCCGGCCGATCCGTACGCCGACCGGCATCCGTCGGCCGCGCGAGCCACTGGGCGGAGGGACGGTCCGACGGCGAACAGGCGCACGTCCGGCGCCGGGCGGCCGAAGAAGAAGCAACGCGGCTAGGACCCTGTCGGACCGGCGCGCGACCGGTCCGGACGATCCGCGGCCACGGATCGGAGGCAGACGATGACGGTGCGTTCGGATTCCGTGGGAGGACAGCCTCGGCCTTCGGGGGACGGCTGGTACACCCGCGCTCCCGAGGAGGTCGTGGCCGCGTTCGGCGTCGATCCGGCGGTCGGTCTCTCCGCGGCCCGTGCCGCGGAACTCCTGACCACGCACGGCCCGAACTCGCTGCCCGAGGAGAAGCGAACTCCGGCCTGGCGCCGGTTTTTCCAGCAGTACCGCAGTTACATGCAGATCGTCCTCGTGGCCGCGGCGGTCGTCTCGCTGCTCATCAAGGAGTGGACCACCGCGATCCTGCTGATCGTCCTGACCCTGCTGAACGCGGTCGTGGGCCTGCGCCAGGAGGGCAAGGCCGAGAGCGCGATGAACGCGCTGCAGTCGATGATGAAGGCGACGGCGCGGGTGCGCAGGGACGGGACGGAGGCCGAGATCCCCGCCGAACAGCTTGTCGTCGGCGACATCGTGCTCATCGCCGCCGGGGACCAAGTGGCGGCGGACGGACGCATCATCGAGGCCAGTGCCCTGCAGATCGACGAGTCGGCGCTCACCGGCGAGAGCGTCCCTGCCTCGAAGGACACCCGTACGCTGCCGGGCCCCCGGCCGGCACCCGGCGACCAGACGAATATGGCGTTCATGAACACCCCGGTCACCCATGGCAGCGGCGTACTCGTCGTCACCGCGACCGGCGCCGGAACCGAAGTCGGCAAGATCTCCAGGATGCTGTCGGCCACCGAGAAGGAGGTACCGCCGCTCACCAAGGAGCTCGACACCCTGACGCTGTGGATCACGGGGGCGGCGGGCTTGACCATGATCGTGATGTTCGCCCTGGGGCGGCAACGGGACCAGGCCTGGGACGTCCTGTTCGTCAGCGCGGTCTCGCTGGCCATCGCCGCCATCCCCGAGGCTCTGCCGACCGTGACCCAGGCGATCCTGTCCGTCGGCAGCCTCAACCTGGCGAAGCGGAACGCCATCGTCAAGGAACTGCCGTCGGTCGAGACCCTGGCGTTCACGTCGGCGATCAACTCGGACAAGACCGGCACCCTGACGATGAACCAGATGACCGCCGTCGAAGTGGTGAGTCCCACCGACCGGTACACCGTCTCGGGCACGGGTTACGGGCTCGACGGGAAGATCCACCATGCCGCAGGTTCCTCCGCGGGCATCGAGGACGCGATCCTGCCGTATGTGGTGGCCAGCGACGCGAAGCTGGTGGACGGCGAGGTGGTGGGCGATCCCACCGAGGGCGCGCTGCTGGTGCTCGCGCACAAGGCCGGGCTGGACATCGAAGCCACCAGGGAAGGCCTTCCCCGGCTCGCCACGCTGCCGTTCGACCCGGACTACAAGTTGATGGCCACCTTCAATTCAGCGGTCGACGCCTCCGGGCGGCAGGTCGTCCGATGCTTCGTCAAAGGAGCGGTCCCGGCGGTGGTGGCGCGGGCCGCCACCGCGCTCGCGGCGGGCGAGACCATCCCGTGGGACGCCGAACTGGTCTCGCGTGCCGAGGCGCAGACCGAACGGATGGGCGGCGAGGGGCGCCGGGTGATGGCCGCGGCCACCCGTGATCTGGACCCGGCCGGCTTCGATCCGGACGGCGACCTGCTCGCGCACGTCACCGAGCTGCGGATGACCAGTCTCGTCGGCATGGTCGATCCGCCCCGCGAGGACGCCAGGGCCGCCGTGGCCGGCGCCCAGGCGGGGCACATCCGGGTCCGCATGGTGACCGGTGACGACGTCACCACCGGTGCGGCGATCGCCCGGCAGCTCGGTATCCCCGGCGAGGCGGTCCTCGGCACCGATTTCGCCGCCATGAGCGAGGACGAGCAACTCGCCCGCATCGACGGCATCGGTGTGGTGGGGCGCGTCGCGCCGGAGCACAAGGTGCTGCTCGCCCACACGCTCAAGAAGAAGGGCGATGTCGTGGCGATGACCGGGGACGGCGTCAACGACGCGCCCGCCATCAAGGCCGCCGATATCGGTATCGCCATGGGCAGCGGCACGGACGTGGCGAAAAACGCCGGACGCATGATCCTCTCCGACGACAACTTCGCCACCATCGTCTACGCCGTGGAGCAGGGCCGGAGAATCTACGACAACCTCACGAAGTACATCCGGTTCGTACTGCTCCTGCTGGTCACCTTCGTGCTGACCTTTCTCGGGGCCACCGTCTTCAACATCGCCGCCGGTGAGCCCTTCACCCCGCCGCAGGTGCTGTGGATCCACTTCGTGGTCAACGCCTCCTTCGGCTTCGCGCTCGGCTTCGACCGGGAGAGCCCCGGGCTCATGCGACGCAGGCCGCGTCCGCGAGGGGAGTCGGTGCTCACCCGGCCCGTACTGGTCACGGTCGGAGTCGGCGGGCTGGCGATCACCGTCATCCTGCTCGGACTGATCCAGCTCGGTCAGGCCCACGTCGACAGCGTCCGGACCGGTCAGTCGATCGCGTTCACCGCCTTCGCCCTCTGCCTGATCGTGGCCGCGTTCGAGTGCCGCAGCGAGACGGATTCGGTGCTGACGACGTCCACCTTCGACAGCAAGCAGATGAACTGGGTGGCACTGGCCCAGTTCGTGCTCGCCGTGCTGGTGACCCAGATGGACGGCTTCCGTCGCATCCTCGGGACGACCCAGATCGACGCGCGGCAGTTCGGCTGGGCTCTGCTGGCCGCCCTCACGCTCCTGCTCCTGTGGGAACTGGGCAAGCTCCTGGCCCGTCGGTCGAGAGGCACCTGATGCGCCGACACTTCGCCGCCCTCATACGGGCCTCACCATTCGCGTGCCGCCCTCTGCCGTGCGCGAACTCCCGACTCCCCTGGTGCCGGCCGGAGAGGACCGGGAGCAGTGAGGCAGAACGGAAGGACGGTCTGTGACAACCCAGCACAAGAGCCGCAAGCCTCTCTCCCGGTTGCGGGCTGTTCCCGGGATCCGTGCAGTGTCGTCCTACCGGCGCGAGTGGCTGGTCAAGGACCTGGTTGCGGGAGTCGTCCTGACCACGCTCCTGGTGCCGCAGGGCATGGCGTACGCCGAGTTGGCGGGCCTGCCGCCCATCACCGGCCTGTACACGACGATTCTCTGTCTGCTCGGATACGCGGTCTGCGGGCCGTCCCGGATCCTGGTGCTGGGCCCCGATTCCTCGCTGGGGCCGATGATCGCCGCCACCGTGCTGCCCCTGGTGGCGGCCGACGGGGATCCCGGCCGGGCGGTCGCGCTGGCGTCGATGCTCGCGCTCATGGTGGCGACCATCATGATCCTGGCCTCGGTGGCGAAGCTCGGTTTCATCGCCGACCTGATCTCCAAACCGACGATGATCGGCTATATGAACGGCCTGGCCCTGACCATTCTGATCGGTCAGCTGCCCAAACTGCTCGGCTTCAAGGTCGAGGCGGACAACCTGATCGGCGAGTGCGTCGGCTTCGTGCAGAAACTCGCCGACGGGGCGGCGGTGCCGGCCGCCGCCGCGGTCGGCGGCTGCGGGATCGTCCTGATCCTGGTCCTGCAGCGCCTCCTGCCGAAAGTCCCCGCGGTGCTCGCGATGGTGGTCCTGGCGATCGCCGCGACCACCGTCTTCGACCTGGGGAACCACGGCGTCGGCCTGGTCGGAGAACTGCCCGAGGGCTTCCCGCCGTTCACGATCCCCGATGTGCGGCCCGCCGACCTACCGCTGCTGCTCGGCGGTGCGCTGGGCATCGCCCTGGTGTCCCTGGCCGACACGATCTCCAACGCGTCGGCCTTCGCAGCCCGCACCGGGCAGGAGGTCCGCGGCAACCAGGAGATGGCGGGGGTCGGTGTGGCCAACCTGGCGGCCGGTCTCTTCCAGGGCTTCCCGGTCAGCACGAGCGGATCCCGTACGGCGGTGGCGGAGCGCGCGGGGGCCAGGAGTCAGCTCACCGGAGTCGTCGGAGCGGCGCTCATCGTCCTCATGCTCGTGCTGGCTCCGGGCCTGTTCCGCAATCTCCCCCAGCCTGCCCTTGCCGCCGTGGTCATCACCGCGTCACTGTCCCTGGCCGACGTCCCGGGGGCAGTACGGCTGTGGCGGCAGCGCCGGACGGAGTTCCTGCTGTGCTTCGCGGCCTTCGCCGGCGTGACCCTGCTCGGCGTGCTGCTCGGGATCGCCATCGCGGTGACCCTGTCCGTCCTCAACGTCTTCCGACGCATCTGGTGGCCGTACAACACCGTGCTGGGGCGGGTTCAGGACCTGGAGGGCTACCACGACGTCCGCTCCTACCCGCAGGCCGGGCAGCTGCCGGGCCTGGTGATCTACCGGTTCGACGCCCCGCTCATCTTCGCCAACGCCAAGGCCTTCCGCGACGAGATCCTGCGACTGGCCGACACGGACCCGCGGCCGAGCTGGATCGTGGTCGCGGCGGAGCCCATGACCGACGTGGACACCACCGCCTCCGACGTCCTGACGGAACTCGACGAGACGCTCAACGCAGACCACGTGCACCTCGTGTTCGCCGAGCTCAAGGACCCCGTGCGGCGCAAGATCGAACGGTACGGGCTCACCCGCACCATCGACCCCCGGCACTTCTTCCCCACCGTGGAGGCCGCCGTCGCCGCCTTCCGCCTGCGCACCGGGGCGGAGTGGACGCCCGTCACCACCGCCGAACAGCCCGCCCGGCCCGAACCCGACGCCGCTGCTCCGCCGCCCACCGCTGCTCCTCCGCCCGGCAACGAGCAGTGACCGCCCTCCGGATGGGAGAAATCCGGTGGTCTCCCGGACGACGAACCCGGGCGTCGCCGCACCAGTACCGCACCCGTACCGCACGCCGTTCGTCCCCCGGACCGACACCCGCCGTTGATCAAGCGGCACCGCGCCCTGCCGCGACCCGCCCCATCGTCAGCGCCAGACGACGCACCCGGCGCCAGTCCATCGGCGGCGCGGCGTGCGGCACGCCGGGCCGGTGCCGGGGCACGCGCACGCGCAGAGCGCCGGACGCGAGACGGCAGTGCACCGGAGTAGGCAGCATCAAGGCCTCGCCGTCGACACCGGCCGGGATGACGGGAGCGTCGGCGTCGACGACGACTTCTCGGGCGGTGACCTCGGTCAGCCCGCGGCCCTGCCCGCCGAGCAGCAGGAGCTCCGTCGCTTCGGCGGCGTTGTCGACGGCGACACCGAGCAACCCCAGCTCGCCGGAGTCCAGACGCTCTCGGCGCCCCAGTCCCGCCGGATCGCCGCTCTCATAGGGGTTGTTGCTCACCAGCACGGCCTGGGTACCGTCCATGGTCAGCGAACCGGCACGGACACTCAGCCGCGCGCCGCTGCGGCGAGTCAGCAGATCCGGCAGCATCTCCAGGATGGTGCGGGCCTTGTCCTCGCGATAGGCGGGACTCTGCACGACTTCTGCGTACACGCCGAACGAGGCGTTGTTGATGAAGGCGCGCCCCGCGCCTCGGTCCGCAGGATCTCCCGCATGGAGGTAGCCGAGGTCGACGCGCAGTTCGACGCCGTCGGTCAGTGCCTCCAGACACCTGGAGGGATCCTGCCGGTCCAGGCCCAGATCCATGGCGAAGTGGTTGCGGGTGCCGGCGCTGATCACCATGAAGGGAATGTCGTGCGCTGCGGCCACACCGGCGACCAAGGCCTGCGTACCGTCACCACCCGCGACGCCGAGCAGGTCGGCTCCACCCCGGACGGCCCGCCGCGCCAGCTCGGCCACATCCTGCCGCCGGTCCGGATCCAGCACGACGACCTCGGCCCCGAGTGCCCTGGCTCGCTCCGCCAGATGAAACCTCTCGACCTTTCCGCCACCTGAGCGCGGATTCATGATCAGGAACGGTCGCGCGGCCCGGCTGACGGAGCGCTCCGGCATGCTCGGTGCGGTGTCTTCGACAAGTGCGGCCTTGCCTGCGGAAACAGCCAGCACCCACAGGCCGAGCGAGACCAGCACGACCCACAGCAGCCCGGCAGCCGCGTACAGAACCAGGACACCGAGCGGCGCGGCGACCACCAGCAGCACGGCCAGCACCCTGATCCAGCCGGTGTGGGTGAGCATCCACCACGCGCCGGCCGCCGTGAGCGCCAGCCCTGCCCACCCCACCCCCATGAGCACGAGGCTTCCCAGCCCGGCGAAGACCACCAGCACCAGAAGCGCCGCTGTGCCCGCCGCCAGGGCCAGTCGCGCGGTCCAGCGCCTGCTCATGGGACAACCTCCAGCCGCTTCACCGAGTACCGGACAGGAATCTCGACCACTGCGCGCCTGGTGAGCCGACTTCCCGTGGAGATGGACGTCCGCAGGCATCCACTTCAGGGTACGAGCGGGCACCCTGCACGGCATGTCCATCGTGGACGTCTGATCGGCCGCTGGGGATGCGATGGGGCCGGCTCATTGGTGACTCGGGAGTGGCCCGCACAGCACCTTCCGTTCCAGTGCTCTTTGCAACACCCCGGTTCAGGGGATGGCAGGGACTTCGAGATCAGCAGTGTTCGGACGGTAACCCAAGGCCGCCGGCAACTGGTGCGTGAGCGGGAGGACTCCCAGCTCATGCAGCAGGGCCTGAGCGACAACGAGGCGGGCCGGATCACCGGTATCAACCCGAAGACCGGGCGGCGATGGCGCAACGGCCGCAGCGCCGACCACAAGCAGACGGCGAGCGCCGGCCTCTTCAGCCGCCACCCCGGGTACGGGCTACTCCCCGGCGGCGTCCGTGCGGCCCTCGCCGGACTGCGCGGCGGACTGCCTCGTGGCCCGCTTGCCCAGCACCGCGGCCGCGGCGAGCGCGCTGCCGAGGAAAGCCACGGCCACCACCCACGGCTGGTCGAAGCGGTGATCGGTCGCGTGGTCGAGGGAGTAGCGGCCGGCCCCGGCGAGTCCGATGGCGGCCGAGGTGAAGCCCAGGAAGGCCGGGTACTCGAAGCCTCCGGCCTGGTTGAAGAACCCGGCGGGCACGTGCACCGCCACCGCGCCGGCCATGGCGCCCGCGGCCGCGGCACCGGCCGCCGGGGTGGCCAGGCCCAGCGCGAGCAGTGCGCCACCGCCCGCCTCCCCGAGCCCGGCGGCGACGGCGCTCTCGCGGCCCGGGTGGAATCCCATGGCCTCCATGCCCTTTGCCGTGGCGTCCAGCCCGCCACCCCCGAACCAGCCGAACAGCTTCTGCGAGCCGTGTGCCGCGAGGACCGCGCCGGTGCCGACGCGCAGTACGAGCAGTCCGAGGTCACGTCGGTTGATGCAGGCCATGGAGGTCTCCCGGATCGGACACGGTGGGGTGGAGGGCGTACGGGATCCACTCTCACCCGGTTCGGGCCGCCGTCCCCGTACTGCTGCGCCGTACGGGTGATGCGGGCTCGTGATCCACTGGCCGGAACCATGCGGTACATTTTGCGCGCCCTTGACCAGCGTCAACTACTCGACATGGAGACCGGCCCCTCAATGAGTGACATCGTCAACGGACTTGGCCGCGCGAGCGCGTACGGCGCCCTCGGTGTGGTCCTCCTGATCCTCGGCATAGTCCTGATCGACGTGCTGACGCCCGGGAAGCTCGGCAGGCAGATCTGGGAGGACCGCAACCGCAACGCCGCGCTGCTGCTCAGCTCGGCTCTGCTCGGTATCGGCGGCATCGTGTTCACGTCGATCTGGACGACCTACGACAACTTCGGCAAGGGTCTCGCCTCCACTGCCGCCTTCGGCCTGCTGGGCCTGGTGATGATGGCTGTGGCGTTCCTGGTGGTGGACCTGGTCACGCCGGGCAAGCTCGGCGCGACGCTGGTCGAGGTGGAGCCGCACCCGGCGGTGTGGGTGACCGCGTCCTGCAATCTCGCCGTGTCCGCGATCGTCTCGGCGTCCATCGCCTGAGGTCGGCAAAGAGAGCGGATACACACCGCGATCAGCAGGCCGGTTGATATTCTCGGAGCTCGCCCGGGGCACCCGGGCGGGGGCTTTCGGGGGGAATCATGAAGCCGCGTCTGGTGTTTGTGCACGGCATCGGCGGTCCGCGGGACGCCGCCGCCGAACTGGACGCCTGGTTACGCGCGTTGGCCGACGGCGCCCGCTCCGCGGGCCATTCGCGCCGGGTCCTGGATCTGGTGCAGGGCTGGGCGGCGGATGCCCGATTCGCGTACTACGGCGATCTGTTCCGTTCGAGCGGCGCCCAGGGTGCGAGGGGCGGCCCCGAGTCGGACGAGGAGACGCGGCTGGTCGGCCAGTGGCTGCTGGAAGCCGTCGCCGAACGGCTGGCCGAGCCCGGCACCGACGAAGAGGTGCGCATGCTGCGCCATGCCCGGGCCCAACTCGTCCCCGAAGGCTCGCCGCAAGGCCTCGGTGAGGCCGGCCGGCATGTGCTCAACGCCGCGAACACGCTGCTGTCGCTGCCCGGGCTGCGCACCTTCGGCGGCTGGGCCGGCGCCCAGCTGATGGTCCTCCAGCTGCGCCAGGTGGCCCGCTATCTTCGCCGCGCCGAACCGGACGAGGAGGGCCTGACCCTCGACACACGCATCCGCCGCCGCGTCGGGGAGGCACTGGACCCCGCCGGGCCCACCATCGTCGTCGCCCACTCTCTGGGCACCGTCGTATCGCTGGAGACGCTGCACACATACCAAGGGCGCGTGCCACTGCTGGTCACCCTCGGTTCGCCGATGGGGATGCGCACGGTGGTGCAGCCCAAGGTGCGCCCGCAGCCGTTGCGGGTGCCCGGCACGGTCGACCGGTGGCTCAACTTCTGGGACCGGGACGACTTCATCGCGGGACGGCCGCGGCTGGAGAAGTTCGTACGACCCAATGACCGGTCCGTACTGCCCATCAGCAGGCGCATCGACTCCGACGGCGTGTGGGTGCACCCCGCCGCCAAATATCTCGCGCAGCCCGCCGTCGCCGGACCGGTCGTCGAGGCGATCGAGGCAGCCTCGATCACATGACAGCGCCGACTCCTCGCCGCCACACTCTGGTCATCGCGCCGCAGTGCGCGGAGTTGGGGCTGCTCGACGGTCTGGAAGAGGTGGCGCGGTCTCTGCACGGCTCGTTCACGGACCGCTGGACGGGCGGGTGCACTCCGGCCACCGCGTCGTCACTGCTGTACGGCCCGACCGTCGGCCAGGCGCAGATCGAGGCCGCGATCCGCGGCGCTGCCCAGCGGGCGGGCGAAGCGGGTGCGGTGCTCGTCCTCGCCTTGATCGGCCACGGCATCACGCCCGGCCACAACCCCACGCTGTATCTGATGGCGGGCGACTCGCGGGCCGATGTGATCGGCTCCGCGGTCAACGTCGGGGAGCTGCTGACCCAGGTCCTGGAGACACCGGGACTGCCCGGCGTGATCGCGCTTGTCGACACCTGCCACGCCGGGGGCGCCACGCCTGACCTCAAAGCGCTGGACGCCGGGTTGCGCCAGGGCGCGACCCGGTTCTCGCTGCTGATGTCCGTCGGTGCCGCGCAGACCGCGTACCGGCTCGGCTTCACCCGGGGCCTCGTCCATGTGCTCGCCGAAGGCATCAGCGGCGCGGGCGAGTTCCTGCGGCCCGCGGTCGTGCTCGATGCCGTACGGGACGCCGTGCCGGGCCAGGACGCGCGCCTCGTGGAGTACGACGGCGCGCAGTTCGGCGAACGCCCCTGGCTCGCGCGCAACGCCGGCCACCTCCTGCGGTCCGGGTCGGTGCTCGGGCCGCTGGCGACCGAGGAACTCGACCAGGCGCTGGAACCGCTCGGCGGCGCTGCCCTGCTGACCGCGCCCGTCACCGGTGCCGATGTGCTGGAGCGGCTGCGCGCCACCCTGCGCGAGCGTGCTCCGGGGAGCGCCGCCGAGCTGGCCTGGGCGCTGCGCGTCGTCGACGGCCTGCTCGACGGCCTGCGCACCATTGACCTGCTCACCTCCTGGCCGGGCCGGCCGCTTACGTCCGAGCGGCTGCGGCGTGCGATGTCGGCCGCGGCGGGCCGGTCCGGTGCACGGCTGCCGGACGCCTCGGGGAGCGAACTGCTGCGGGACGCCGTGGAGTACCTGCGACTGCGCGCCCCGCGTGTCGACGAGACGCGCACCACTCCTCTGGCGGCCTTCGTCGCGGCGCTCGCCACCGAGGACCAACCGGCCCCGGACAGTCCCCGGCTCACCGCCTGGGCGCACTCCGTCGGCGCGGAAGTCGAACTCAACGACGCCTTCGAGACGTTGCGGCAGCAGGGCACCAGATCGCGACTGCGACTGGTGGTGAGCCTGCATGCCGCGGTGGCCGACGAATGGCCTGAGACCCTCGAAGCCTGGCTTCTCGACCGCGGCGATGTGCACGCACACAAGGAGTTCGACTGCACCCCCGACCAGACCGGGGTCGAGCAGCGGCTGGTCGGCGTGCTGAAGTGGGCTTCCCTGCAGGCGAGAAGGACGGGAGTACGGCTGCAGCGGGTCGAGGTCGCCGCCTCCGCCGCGCTGCTGCTGCGCTGGCGGCCCGAGGAGACGGACTTCGGCGAGCGGCTCGGTGTCGCGTACGACGTCGTACTGCGCTGGAGCGAGCGGCTGTGCCCTCCGGACCATCTGTGGTGGATCAATGAACGGGCCAGGGAGAAGCTCGAGGCGATGAGCGCGTGCGGAGCGGGCGGCGCGCCCGTGGACTGGCTCGGCGAGCAGGAGACCGGACAGGCCCAGGAGCTCAGGAAGCGGCTCGGGCACGGCGCGTACGCGCGAGCGGTCGCCCTGGAGCACCGGCCGGCGCGGTTCGAGCAGGTGATGGAGGTGCTCCTGGCGTACGCCCCGATCGTGCTGTGGCCGGGCGGCGACGGCAGCGTGCCCGACAGGTCCCGGGACAGCCTCGACAGGTTCTGGCATCTGCTGCCCACGGAATTCAGCGAGGCCTACCGCCGCAGCTGGGGAAGCACGCCGGCCGAACCGGACGGCCGGGAACATCTGGCGCAGTGGCGCTCCGTGTGGCACGACGCCGAATGGCTCGACTTCTGCGACTGGTTCGAGCAGTTCACTACCGAGGGGGAGAACTCCGCATGACCTGGCAGCCTTTCTACGTCGGGGACGGCACGCCGCGCGATGTCGACCTCGGCGAGCCGCCTCCGTGGCGGAGCTTCCCCCGGCAGGCCCTGCACAAGCAGTTCCAGCCGCCGCCCGGTCTGGTCAAGGCGGTCAACGCCGCGCTGGCGCTGCGCCGGCCGCTGCTGGTGACGGGCGCGGCGGGTTCCGGCAAGTCCACGGTGATCGAGCAGGTCGCGGCGGAGCTGAAGCTCGGCGACGTACTGCGCTGGCACATCACCTCGCGAAGCACCCTTACGGAGGCGCTGTACCGGTACGACGCCCTGGGCCGCATCCACGCCCAGCGGCTCGACGGGCCCGGCGGCAGCGACGACATCTCGCCCTTCCTGCAGATGGGCCCGCTGGGCACGGCGCTCCTCCCGGCGGGGCGTCCGCGGGCGCTGCTGATCGACGAGATCGACAAGAGCGATCTGGATCTGCCGAGTGATCTGCTCGACGTGCTGGAGCGCGGCGAGTTCGAGATCCCCGAACTCGCCCGGTACAAGAGTGAGATCGTAGAGGTGCGCGAGTGGGACGGCGAGGCTCGCCGCCCGGTGGAGCGCGGGCTCGTCCAGTGCGACAGCTTCCCGTTCATCGTGATGACAAGCAACGGCGAACGGGACTTCCCCGCGGCCTTCCTGCGGCGCTGTATCCGCTACACCATGCCGCAGCCGACGGTCGACGCGCTACGCCGGGTGGTCGAGGCGCATCTGCGGATCGGTACGGATACGGAACGGTCCGGGGCCGTCGACCTGCTGATCGAGGCCTTCGTCGGGCGTGTAGCGGCGGGCGAGAGCCTGGCGATCGACCAGCTCCTCAACGCCGTACACCTGCTGAGCGGCGGCAGTGCTCCCGCCGGAGAGGACAAGCAGGAGGTCATGGACCTGGTCCTGCGCGAGCTGTCGCGTGCCTGAGGAGGCGTCGCTGGCGCGGGCGGTGGCGGCGCTGCGGGCCGCGGCGCCGGAGCTGGACGGGACTGCTTTGGCCGATGCGCTGTGGCTGGCGTCCCGGATGGCGGAGAACGGACAGGCAGAGGCGGTGTCCGGTGCGCCTTCGCCTGAACAGTCCACCGATGCGGTTCGCGAACCGGAGCCGGTGGCGGAAACTGCCGCGCCGTCGTCATCGGGTGCAGGAACCACTGCCCCCGAGCGTCCCCTGCACGAGCGGCTCGCCGGCGCGAGCTCGCGCATCCGGGGCGACGCGGTGGCCGCGTCACGGGCCGCGGGCCTGCCACTGGCGCTGGAGGTGACCCGCGCCCTGCGGCCGTGGAAGCGACCGTGGCGTCAGGGCCGTCGGGCCGCACTGGACATCGACGCCACGGTGGACGGCTATGCGCGCAGCGGGGAACTGATCCCGGCGTTCAACGCGGCGCCGGAGCGGTGGTTCGACCTCGTACTCGTGGTGGACCACTCCCCCGCGATGCAGGTGTGGCAGGAGACGATCGCCGACTTCGCCGGCGTACTTGACCGCCTCGGCGCGTTCCGTACGCTTCAGGTGCGCAATCTCGGCTTCGGGGACGACGGTCCCGAACTCCGTGACACAAACGGTCGGTTGACAGGCCCGGGACAGCTTCGGGCGCCCGATGCGCGTCGGCTGGTGGTAGCCGTGTCCGACTGCGCGGCACCGGGCTGGCGAGAGCCGACGGTGTGGCGGCAGCTGCGGGAGTGGTCGCTGTCGACGCCGGTCGCGCTGCTGAATCCCCTGCCGACGAAGCTGTGGCGCAGGACGGGTCTTGATCTGCCGACGGTGCGGGTCGCGCCGGGCGCTCCGGGATCGGTCAATTCACGTTTGGCCTTCGACCCACCGCCATTGCTGCCCGACGGGGACCAGGGCGCCTGGCTGCCCATCCCCGTGCTGTCGCTGTCCCCGCGCTCGCTGGACCGCTGGTCGCGGACACTGATGCGCGCGGCCCCGGAGGGATGCGGTGCGGTACTGGTCCCGCCCGGTGGCCGCACGGCGACTCGTCGCCGAGCTTCTCGCTCGCCGGCTGCCGACGCCCGTGCCGATGGCTTCCTGCGTACGGCTTCGCCCGCGGCGGCGCGACTGGCTGTGCTGTGCTCCGCCTTCGACAGGCTGAGCATGCGCCTGCTGCATCTCATCCGCCAGGAGCTGGTGCCCGAGGCGACAACGGCGGATGTCGCGGAGCTGCTCACCAGCGGGCTCTTCCCGCTCGGCACGGATCTCGGAGGAACGGTCGAGCTGGCCCTGCCCGAAGAGGTACAACGACGGCTGAGGCGGGAGCTCGCGGAGCACGACGTGTGGCGTATCAACCGGGCGCTGAGCCGGCATGTGTCGTCCCAGGGGGACGGAGGCGGGCAGCTTCCGTCGGTGGCGCACGACCCGGACGGAAGGACAGAACTTCCGGCGGAACTACAGCCGTTCGGGCAGGCGTCGCGGCGAACGCTGGAGCTGCTGGGGCTGCCGGCGGAGGTCCGCGAACCCCGTCGGGCGGGATCGGGAGGTCCGACGCCCACTCAACTTCCGCCAGAATCGTTGGAGTTCTTCATCGACCGGAGGAAACCCCTCCAGGAACTGCTGCGCATCCTCACACCGCACCAGTCCCCGGTGGTGTGCATCGGGGCCGACGGCGGTGCTCCCGGCGCCGGGAAGACCACGCTCGCCATCCGCGCTGCCCACCTGGTGAAGCAGCACTTCCCGGACGGCCAGCTCTTCGTGGACTTGCGGGGTTCAGGTTCCCGTCCGTTGGATCCGTCGTCCGTGCTGGTCGGCTTTCTGCAGGCTTTGGGCGTTCCGCTCGAATCGCTTCCGGCGGACCGGCACGAGCTCTCCGCTCTCTACCGGACGACCATGGCGGGGCGCCGTGTGCTGGTCGTACTCGACAACGCCCACGACGCCGCTCAAGTCGCTCCACTGCTGCCCGACACCGGCGCTCCCGGCTGTGCGGTCGTCGTCACCAGCAGGACGGCGATGCCGGACTGCGCCACGCACGTGGTCCAACTCGGCCCGCTGACTGACGAGTCCGGGGTCGCCCTGCTGAGCCGCCTCCTGGGGAAGAGGCGGAACTACCTGGCACTCGACGACGGCGTCGAAATTGTTCGGGGTTGTGGCGGATGGCCGCTGCCCATCACGCTGATCGCCAAGTGGATCGCCGTCGGAGGTACACCTCCTGCGAACCGGATCACTCTGGGGCTCAAGAGCACCGACCCCACCGATTCGGCTTTGGACGCCGCACTCAAGCTGCACTTCAGCCATCTGGACTCCGGGCTCGCGCGGGCCTTGATGCAGCTCGCGCTGATAGACACCGCGCAGCTGACGATTCAAGAGATCGCCGCCGTGCTCGACATGCCCCTCCGGTCGGCTGTCGAGACCGTCAACGAACTTGTCCTTCAGGGGCTGCTGGAGCGCTCCCCACTGCCAGATCGATACCCGTACCAATTCCACGACGAAGTACAGCGCTTCACCCGGCAGCGGGCCTGGGACGAGTCGGACGCCATGGAACGGCTCCTCAGCCTCTACTGCAGGGAGGCCGTGCGTGCCTGCGCGGCGGACCGCCCGGGTGATCTGCTCGCCGACCGCCTGGGGCTCGTCGGCTCCGACAAGGCCGCCGTCGCGAGGGGCACCGGCCTGGAGCGGCTCCTTGAAGAGTTGCCCCATGTGCTGACTGTGCTCTCCGCCGACGACGTCGGCCGCAGCGTCGCCCCGCGCATCCGGGCGAATCTGCTCCTGCTGCTCAAGGGTCTCGCAACCTCCCCCCTCCACGCGGCGCAGTACCGCGGCGCCGCGCTCACCATCTCCGACGACGCCATGACGGCCGGGGACGACGTGAGCCGTGCGAGGGCTCAGGTTGCCTTGGCCCACAGCCTTTTCTCAACGGGGCTGATGTCGGAGGCGCGGGCCGCCCTGGAGACGGCGGTTGGCGTGGAAGATCCCGCGACAGCAGGGATTGTCGCCCATCTCTTCGGGGCCATCGCGCAGCGGGAGGGCGACTACGCGCGCGCGGCGGACCACTACACACGGGCGCATGCCATCGCCGGTTCCTGCCGTGACCGCTTCGCGGAGGCATCGGCGCTCGACAGCCTTGCCCGGCTCCACCTGGAGCACGGGGCGCCCCCTCACGCGGTCGATGCGGCCACTCGCGGACTGGAGCTCCTGCGAGCATTGGGCATGTCACTCCGCGTCGCCGAGCTGCTGGGTGTGCTGTCCGACGCACACCACCGACTCGGCCATCACACCGAGGTGTTGGAGTGCCTCTCCGAGGCCGTGAGGCTGTTCCGGGAACATCGAAGTCACCAGGCCGTAGGCCTGGCGCTGCTGCGCATGGCCCAGACCCACCTGGACGTGGGCGATCTCGAGTCGGCGCACAGTGCCGCCCAGGCGTCGGCGTTGACACTCGTGCAGACCGGCAGCGCCTCACAGGAGGCGGAGGCCCTGACCGTACTGGGGCATATCCTCCATCGCTCGGGTGACAGGGACACCGCCCGACAGCGCTGGCGAGAGGCGCTGGCGCTCCTCCTGACGACCGGTGAGAGCGCCCGGGTAGCCGAGCTCCAAGAGCTGCTGGGGCCCGAGCAGGCGGAGCCGCCACCAGTCGCCGTCCAGGAACAACCCCGGCCCACGGTCGTCGCCGTCGACATCCAGGAACAACCCCGGCCCACGGTCGTCGCCGTCGACATCCAGGACTTCTCCACGTTCCGGAGCGCGGACCGACCGATCTTGCTCGATACGCTGGACGAGGTCCTGGCCGCTGTCGGCGTGGGCACGAGTCGGCGCAGGCCACGCTTCTGGGACGGCACGGTCGTCCTCGCCGTCGACGCGGACGTCCCGATCGCTCACATCCTGACCCGGCTGGTGGAAGACCTGCCGAGGGCTCTCGACGCCGTCAACGAACGGCGGGGCTCTCCCCGGCTCAGCGTGCGGGTCGCGGTACACGCCGGTGGCGTGAGGAGCGGGGTGTCAGGGCTTGCCGTGGACACGGCACTCAAGCTGCTCCGCTGCGATGACCTCGACAGCGTTGCACGAGCGTCGGGCGCTCCCCGCACGCTGTGTGTCTCCGCGACAGCCATGGAGGCCGCTCTGCGACACCCCGGCACAACTTTGTCGACGGAGCGTTTCGCGAAAATTCGCGTCACCGACGAGAGCGGCACGCTGAAAGCGTGGCTCCAAATCCCGGACCCCGGACCGCCGATGGACGAAGAACTCCAGCGCCTGCGCGAAGCGTTGCAGGCCGAGGATCCGGACGGACGCCGCCTGGCGAATGTGCTCAGGGACTGCATCGACAAGGCCCTCGACGGCCCCCGGACCGGTCGCTTCGACGTCGAAGAGCTGACGTCCTCCGAGCACGGCCACCTTTCCGAGTCCGTGGAACTGGCCGTACGCGAAGGGTTTGACCTGCCGGACATCCCATTCGACGTCCACTTCACGCTCTATGGGCCCCAGGGGTTGTTCTTGCCCGAGGCGCAGACCGGGCTCTCGCTCGCCCTGTACGCCAACGAAGGGAATTCCACGTGGTGGGCCGGGCTGATCCGGGCAGGGCACGGGTTGCCGGCAGACGCGGTCAACCATGACGGGAGAGCCCTCCCCCGTGATGCCGACCCTCGTGTGGAATGGCTCCATCGCAGAGCCGAGCTCCCGGAGAACCTCCTGTTGCACCTCCCCGAAGCAGACCGTACGGCGATCCTGTCCATGCCGACCGGCACCACCCGGATGTCCGAGCTCTTCAGGCGGGTGACCGGCCGCAGGATCACCACCGCCACGCTGCGTACGGTGACCGGACTGCGCGACATCTCCCGGCGGGTCCGCGAGGCGCGCCGCTTGCTCGACAGCGAAGGCATGATGATCCTCAGCCATCTGCCGGATGACCGTGAGCGCTGCCGCGAGTGGGGACTTCCGGTCGCTGAAGCGGGCGAGTGGGTGAGCGTTCGAAGGCCCTGACGGGGACAGCCTCACGTGTTCCAGAAGTGATGCACGGCGTACGAACTCCACGGCCGCCACCTCTCCCCGTCCTGCGCCGCCACCCCGGCGCGCCGCATCCCCGCCCGGACCGCCACGTCCTCCGCCAGGAGTACATCCGGGTCGCCGAGAGCCCGCATCCGGATGTAGCCCGCCGTCCAGGGGCCGATGCCCGGCAGGGCGAGCAGCTGCCGCTCGGTCCCGTCCCGGTCGGCGCCCGGGTCCAGTTCCACCGTGCCCTTTGCGAGCGCGGCCGTCAGCGTACGGAGCGTGGCGCGCCGCGCGTCAGGCATGCCGAGCTCGTCCAGAGAAGCCTCCGCCAGGCTCTCCGCCCGCGGGAACAGATGCGTAAGACCGCCGCTCGGCTCGGGGAGCGGCTCCCCGTACGCCGCGACCAGCGCGTCCCCGGGCTCCCGCCCCGCGGAAACCGAATCCTGCTGCCCGAGCACAGCCCGTACCGCGAGCTCGTGCGGTTCGGCCGCACCCGGGGCGCGCAGCCCTGGACGGGCGGCTACCAGCGGGGCCAGCGCCGGGTCCGTACCGAGGCGTTCGGCGACGGCGCACGGGTCGGCGTCCAGGTCGAAGAGGCGGCGCATCCGCTGTGTGGCCGTCGTCAGATCACGCAGGTCGGCGAGGTGCAGCCGGCACTCAAGCCAGCCGCCCGCGCCCGGCTGTTCGCCCACCTCGGCAATGCCGGGCCCGCACGGCAGCCGCAGGGTGCGCCGGTAGAAACGGGAGCCGCGCTCGCCGACCATCTCCTCAACGCCTGTGATCGCGCGACTGCCCAGATAGTCGAAGACTTCCACGGCGGCGTACGGACCGCGGTAGGCCAGCCGCAGCGGTACTCCGGCGGCGGCCCCGTTCTCCTGGGCGACCGGACCGAAACGGGAAGTGCGGCCGGGCCGGGCGGAGCGGAGTTCGCTGGGGGTGGCCGCGTAGATCTCCCGCATGGTGTCGTTGAACTGCCGCACGCTCGCGAACCCCGCGGCGAAGGCGATCTCCGCCGCCTGCATGGTGGTGGTCTGCAGCAGGACCCTTGCCGTGTGGCCGCGCTGGGCGCGCGCCAGCGCGATGGGGCCCGCGCCGAGTTCGGCGTTCAGCTGCCGCTGCACCTGCCGGGCGCTGTAGCCGAGCCGGTGGGCAAGGCCTGCCACACCTTCCCTGTCCACGATCCCGTCACCGATCAGACGCATGGCACGCCCGACGACATCGGCGCGGGCGTTCCATTCCGCGGAGCCCGGCACGGCGTCGGGACGGCAGCGGCGGCAGGCCCGGAAGCCCGCGCCCTGGGCCGCCGCGGCCGTCCGGTAGAACGACACGTTCCGGCGCTTGGGTGTGATCGCGGGGCAGCTCGGCCGGCAGTAGATCCCGGTGGTGGACACGGCGAAGAAGAACACCCCGTCGAACCGGGCGTCCCTGCTGCTCACCGCCTCGTATCTGCTGTCCTCGATCGTCATACGGCCAGTATGGGCACCGCGCCGGGCACCCGCTGGCGGAAATCGGACGTCGGCGTCCGGCTGTCCGGTGCGGCCGCCGGGTCCAGGGTCCCGTCCGGACGTCGCGTCCGGCGTCCCGTGCGGCCGTCGCGTCCGGGGTCCCGTCCGGACGGTCGCGTCCGGCTACCGGCGGCGGAGGAACGCGGACACGCCCAGCGCGAGAAGCGCGAGCACGGCGGCCACCCCGCCGAGGAGGACGGCCGTGCTGCCGCCCTCCGCCGACGCCGCGGCCGGCTGCCCGACGGGCTCGTCGGCAGGGGCCGAACCCGGCGCGGTGACCGGCGGGGACGCCGTCGGCTGCGCGGGGGGATCGGAGGCGGGCTGCGAGGCTGGATCTGTGACCGGCTCGGAGGATGGCTCGGCAGCGGGCCGAGAACCCGGCTGCCGAGCCACAGGCTCACCGCCCCGCTCCTTGTGGCCCGCAAACACCACGTCGGAACATGAGTAGTAGGTGTCCGGCGTGCTCGAGTTCCGCCACACCGTGTAGAGCACATGCCGGCCCGTCAGACCGGCCGGGAGCCGACCGGAGATCCGGTACGCGCCGTCCACGACCTGCGGATCGGTGGCCGTGGTGAAGGGCTTCGCCGACAGATCGGCCCACCGCAGCGGCGCTGCCGGATCGTAGCCCTCCTTGGTGAGATACAGGTCGAACGTCCCCTCGTGCGGGATCGTCGTCCGGTAGGTGAGGGTGAACCGGGCGCCGGCCTTCAGGGCCGTCGCCGGCCAGTCCGCGCGGGCGATGTCCAGGCCCTTGTACGCGTCGAGGCCCGCGCTGCACAGCTGCCCGTCCGGGACGACCTCGCGGTCTCTGCCCCGTACGTCGGCCACACGCAGGTTGTCCCACTGGTCGAACGCCGATCCCCCGTTCGCGGCAACGGCGGCGCGGCAGGCGGCCGACGCACCCTGGGCACCCTCGGGACCGCATGCGGCCACCCGGCTGACGGGATCGGTCGGCGCCCCGTGCGCCTGCGCGGTCCCGGCGGCCACGGCCGTCAGCAGGAGCGGTACGACACCGGCGAGCGCAGCGGCGGCGGCAGTTCGATGGGCAGTCATCCGCGGCAGACCTCCTTGATGGGCTCAACAGCCTGTCGTGTATTACGGCTTCGCCCGCCCGAGCGTTCACCGCGGCCGGTCGACGGCTCAGCAGGCGGTGATCTCCACCGGGCCGCCGCCCGGATCAGCACTCCCGATCCAGTCGGCGCGGAGGTGGAGTCCGCCGCCGGGCAGCGCGGTACGCAGCAGACGCCGCCGGCGGAGCACCCGGCCGTCCTGGCTGACGACGAGGACAGGCCGGGCGAGGGGCTCGCGGATGCGCAGGAGGAAGCGGTCCCGCAGCGGACGGGGGCCGTCCGGGGCGATGCGGTTCGGCGCCACCCACTGCAATGGTCCGGCAACCTGGACCCGCAGCCCGCCGTCCGGCCACGCTTCCCCGCTCAGGTGCCGCAGCACCCGGTCCGCGACGTACCGGCCCTCCTCTGCCGCGGTGCCGGCCGGCTCGGCTCCGTGCAGCAGGTTGCCGGCGGCGAAGACGCCTTCCTCTGCGGTGCGGAACGCGGTGTCGACGGCGGGGCCCCGGGTGCCGGGGTCGAGCGGGATCCCGCCGCGTCTGGCCAGTTCATGGTCGGGGATCCAGTCGCCGGTGAACACGACCGTGTCGCAGCCGACGGTGGTGCTTCTGCCGTCCCGGTGCCGCAGTCCGACTCCGGTCAGCCTGCCGCGGCCGGTCAGTTCGGTCACGGTGGCGCCGGTGAGCAGCGGGACACGGCGTTCCAGCAGCGGGCGCGCCGGCCGGCGCTCCTGGTCGGTCACCACGGCGAGGACCTCGACTCCGGCGGCCCGCAGAGTGCGTACCGCGGAGAAGGCGACCGGCTCCGCTCCCACGACGATCGCGCGGCTGCCGACCCGCCGGCCGTGGAGGTGGACCGCCTGCTGCAGTTCGCCCGTGGTGAGCACACCCGCCGGCCGGGTGCCGGGCACCAGCCGGGCGCTGCGCGGCCGTTCGCGTGCGCCGGTGGCGAGCACGACGGCACGCGCGGTGATCCGTTCCAGGCCTGCCGGGCTCGTGGTGTCCAGGGTCCGCGGGCCGGACCAGCCGGTGACGGTGACGCCGGTGCGCAGGTCCGCTCCGGCGCGTACGGCGTTGTCGACGAGGTGGCGGGCGTACTGCGGACCGCTCATCGCACGGCGCTGTTCGCGCCGCCCGAAGCCGCCGTGGCCGCAGTGGCGCGGGATGCCGCCGGCCTGTTGCTCACGCTCGACGATCTCGACGGCGCCCGCTCCCGCCCTGCCGAGCCGGGCGGCTGCCGCGAGGCCGGCCGGTCCCGCGCCGACGACGAGGACGTCGACGGTACGCGCCGGCCGGCTCATCGGCGTGCCTCGAAGAGCTCGCGCACCGCGGACCCGCAGTAGAAGCCCTGGCAGCGACCTCCGCGTGCGCGGGTACGGCGCCGGAGTCCGTCGAGCGAGCCCGGCGGGACCGTACTGGCCAGCGCGTCGCGGATCTCCCCGCGGGAGACGTGTTCGCAGTGGCAGACGAGCGTGCCGTACTCGGGATCCGCGGCGATGAGATCGGCACTCTGATAAGGGCGCGGGAACGCCTCCCCGAGGTTCGGCATGCGTACGGGCTCCGGTTCGCCCGCGTCCCCGAGGTCGAGGCCGGCGTCTCCGAGCAGGTCGGTGACGTGGGCGGCGATCGCCATCGAGGCGGTCAGTCCCGTGGAGCGGATGCCGCCGACGGCTATGTACCGCTGGCGTGCGTGGGCCCGGATCCGGTAGTCGTCGTGCTCGGTGGCGGCGCGCAGGCCCGCGTAGACAGCGGTGATCTCCTCATCGAGCAGCTCCGGCACGATCCGTCGGCCCTTCGCCCTCAGGAAGTCGAGTCCTTCTGCGGTCGATCCGGTGGCTTCCTTGTCGCCGAGGTCCTCGGCCGTCGGGCCGAGCATCACATTGCCGTACACGGTGGGCGCCACCAGTACGCCTTTGCCGAGCGCGGTCGGCACCGGCAGCAGGATGTGGCGGACCAGCTCCCGGGCAAGCTTGTCGAAGACGATGAGCTGGCCCCGGCGCGGAGTGACGGTGAAGTCGGCGTGGCCGAGTTCCCGGTCCAGTTCGTCGGCGTACAGTCCGGCCGCGTTGACGAGGTACCGGGTGCGCAACAGGCCGCGTTCGGTTGCGAGTTCATGGTGGCTGCCGCCACTGGTCACGCTCTCCACCCGGCAGTTCAGATGCAGGTCGACGCCGCCGCGGACGGCTTGGGTGGCGTACGCGAGTGTGGTGGTCCAGGGACAGATGATGCTCTCGCCCGGGACGTCGAGCGCGCCGAGCGCCCCCGGCCCGAGGTGCGGCTCGCGTTCGCGCACCTCGTCCGGGCCGATGAGCCGTGCGTCGTGGTATCCGTTGCGCTCCGCCTTGGCGGCGAGGGCGGGGAGTGCGGCGAGCTGCTCCTGGTCCCAGGCGACGAGGAGCGCACCGAGCGGTTCGACGGGGATGCCTGTTTCCGCGGCGTACGTGGCGAGCCGCCGCTGTCCCTCGCGCATGAGCCGGGACTCCAACGATCCGGGGACGGCGTCGAATCCGGTGTGCAGAATCGCCGTGTTCGCTTTCGACGTGCCGTTGCCGACGTCGTCACAGGCGTCCACGAAGGCGGCACGCAGCCGGTGGCGGGCGAGTTCGCGGGCGATGGCCGAGCCGACCACGCCGGCGCCGACCACGATCACGTCATGCATGGTCTCCGGCAGCGGCCCGGCGGTCGTGACGGTCATGGCGCTCCTGGTCCTGATCGCGCGTACGGACTCCGGCGCGGTTTCATGGAACAGCCGGGATTCATGGGGCGGTCGGCGTACGGTCCAGCAGCGCGGCCACCTCCGCGCGGAAGGCCGCGAGGCGCTCGGCCGCCTGTGCCGCGCTGATTCTCGGCTCATAGACGGCGGACGGTTTCCAGGCGGGTACCGCCTGCTCGACGGTCAGGCCCGGTTCCAGGCCCAGCCGCGCCACGGCTCCGACCCCGAGTGCGGTTACGTCGGGCAACGCCGATACCTCGACGGGCAGTTGAAGCAGATCGGCCTGTGTCTGCATCAGCAGGGCCGAGCGGGTCAGGCCGCCGTCGACGCGCAGACCCGTGAGCGGCGTCCCGAGGTCCGCGGCGACCGCGTCGGTGAGCCCGACGACCTGAGCGGCGATGCCTTCGCACAGCGCACGCACCAGATGTCCGGGGCCGGTGTCCAGTCCGAGGCCGGTCAGCGAGCCGCGCAGATCGCCGCGCCACCAGGGGGCCGCGAGGCCGGCGAGGGCCGGTACGAAGGTGACGCCGCCACTGTCCGGCACGGCGGAGCCGACGGGGTCCAGGTCCGCGGCCCCGGAGATCACTCCGAGCTCGGTCAGCCAGCGGACGGCGGAGGCCGCCGTATAGACCTGTCCGTCCAGGCAGTAGCTGGTGCGTCCACCGAGCCGCCAGGCGACACAGCTGACCAGGCCGTTGCTGGTACGGCGCGGGCGGGACCCGGTCTGGGCGAGGAGGAACGCACCGGTGCCGTAGGTGCACTTGGCGGTGCCCGGTTCGGTGACGCTCTGGGCGAGCAGCGCGGCCTGCTGGTCGACCAGGAGTCCGGTGAGCGGGACTTTGGTGCCGAAGGCTTCGGTGATGCCGACGGGGCCGTCCGAGTCGACGATCTCCGGCATCCGTTCGCCGGTCAGGCCGTGGATCTCGAGTGCCCGCGGCGACCAGGCGACACGGTCGAGGTCGAGGAGCTGGGTGCGTCCGGCGGTCGCCGCATCCGTGACGAAGGCACCGGTCAGCCGGTGGATCAGCCAGGCGTCGCTGGTGGTGACGACGCCTTCGCGGGCGAGCTCGCGGCGCACCCAGGCCATCTTGGGCGCGGCGAAGTACGGATCGAGCGGCAGTCCGGTCAGCTGCGCCAATTCTTCGGCGTGCGGGGCGAGTTCCGCACAGATCGGCTCGGCCCGCCGGTCCTGCCAGACGATCGCCTCGGTCAGCGGTTCGCCCGTGTCCGTATCCCAGGCCAGGACGGTCTCGCCCTGGTTGGCGAGACCGACAGCGACGACCGGCTCCCCGGCGCGGGAGAGGGCCTGGCGACCGGCCTCGACGACCGAGGAGAGCAGCGAGGCGGGGTCGACTTCCACGCGTCCGCCGCTTTGGTAGCGGGGGTTCACCGGTGCGGAGCCAGTGCCGATGACACCGCGCTCGGGGCAGATCACCAGTGCCTTCGTGCCCGACGTGCCCTGGTCGACGGCCAGCACTGGGCCTGTCATCGGGCCACCCCGCTCTTCGGTAGAAGGAATCCGGCAGAAGAAACGCAGAGAAACCTTGATCGCTTACTGAAAGCGTGGAGCAGGTCCGGGCCCGCCGTCAAGAGTCTCCCGGCGGACCCGCGACCCCCCGAGATGTCCAATCCTCAACCGGTTCCTGATACATCATCAACTTCTTGCCGTCACCCCATGGTTGAGTAAGATCACCGCAAAGCACCGCCTCAACTGCTCACCGTCACCAGAGGGCTTATGACCACCATGACGAGACCTGTAGCGGGCTGATGTCCGACGACGAGTTACGCCCGGTGTACCACCCGGCGGGTCACGACAGTGAACTGCGTACCGTGATGCAGGACTTACGCACCGGTCGATGGATGTCGATGCGGAACCTGCTGACCGCCACCTCCGACTGGGCGCTGTGGACCCAGCGGACCCAGGTGCTCGCGGCAGTGGCCGCCGGTTCCGATGCGGTGCGGGCCTGGCGCACGGAGGAGCCCCACTCGCTCGCGGCGACCGTGATGCACTGCCGGGTCGTGGTGGAGCGGGCACTGCGTGCCCACCGTGAGGGCCACCGGCGCACTCAGGAACTGTGGCACGAGGCCTGGGAGGCCTGCCGGATCGCCGCTCACCAGGCTCCGGAGGATCCGGTGCCGTGGGTCTGTCTGCTGGCGCTGGCCCAGCTGGACGACAAGCAGCTGATGGAGGAGCACCGTACGGCACCGCCGGGTCCGATGCTGTTCCCGGGCCCGTGGGGTCTGCTGGCGGAGGCCGACAAACGCGATCCGTTCAACCGCGAGGCGTACCACCGGATGCTGCAGTTCGTCTACGCGCGCAGGTCCGGCGGGCATCTGTCCGAGGCGGTCAACTTCGTTCAGTGGGCGGCGTCTTCCGCACCTTCCGGTTCGCCGTTGCACGCGCTCCCGCTCTATGTACGCGTGGAGCGCTACCGCCGGGAGCAGGGGCAGGAGAAGGCGCTGGATCTCCACTGGGTGACGGAGGACGCGGCCCGGGACGCCCAGCGCGCCCTGCACAGCTGGTTCAACCAGGTTCGCCCGGCCTGGCGTTCGCTGCTCGATCTCAACTACCTGTCCCACGCCCTGTGGGGCGCGCTCCAATTCCACGACGCCGCACCGGTCTTCGAGGCTCTGGGCCCGTACTACACCACCCTGCCGTGGGCCTACCGCACTCACACCCCCGCTGACGCGGGCCTGGCGGAAGAGGTGTTCCTGCGCGCCCGCGGCCGTTGTCTCGCGGCCGCGCGCGGCGCGGGCCCCTGACCGCGCCCCGGCCGCGCGGCTGATCCACCGTCCTCCCCGCACGCGTACGAGAGACAGGCCCCCGTACCCCGTACCTCGCCCTGTCCCTGCCCCTGCCCCTGTCCGCTCAGTGCATCACCCTTTCCCCGGAGGTTCTTCGATGTCCATATCCCCGCCGAAGTGGTCGAGTCCGGACCAGACTCCCCCCAAGGACGAGGAGGAACGGCTGCGGGAGCTCGGCTATCAGCCGGTTCTCGCACGCCGTATGGGTGGCTTCGGCAATTTCGCCATCAGCTTCTCCGTCATCTCGATCCTGTCCGGCTGCATGACCCTGTACGGCTTCGGGCTGAACACCGGCGGTCCCGCGGTGATGCTCTGGGGCTGGGCGGGCGTCGGCCTGTTCGTCCTGTGCGTCGGCATGGCGCTCGCCGAGGTGACCAGCGCGTACCCCACGTCGGGCGCGCTGTATTACATGGCCGACCGGCTCGGCGGCCGTAAGTGGGGCTGGTACACCGGCTGGCTGAATCTCCTCGGCCTGCTGGGTGCGATCGCCGGTATCGACTACGGCTGCGCCCTGTTCACCGGCGCGTTTCTGAATCTGCAGTGGGGATTCCACCCCACACCCGGCTCCACCATGATCATTTTCATGTGCATTCTGCTGCTGCACGCCGTCCTGAACCTGTTCGGGGTGCGGCTGGTCAGCCTGCTCAACTCGGTCAGTGTGTGGTGGCACCTCGGCGGCGTCGCTCTGATCGTCGGCGCACTGGCCATCGTGCCCTCCGACCACCAGTCGCCCGAATTCGTCTTCACCGAGTTCGTCAACGGCACCGGCTGGAACAGTCCCGTCTATGTGGCCGCGATCGGTCTGCTGTTGGCGCAGTACACCTTCTCCGGCTACGACGCCTCCGCGCACCTTTCGGAGGAGACCTCCAACGCGTCCGTCTCCGCCGCCCGCGGCATCGTGCGATCCATTTGGGTCTCCTGGATCGCCGGTTTCGCCCTGCTGGCCGGTCTCACCTTCGCCATCCAGGACTACGAGGGCACCCGGACGAGCGCCACCGGAGTACCCCCGGCCCAGATTCTGCTCGACGCGCTCGGCACCGGAGGCGCGACGGCCCTGCTGCTCGTCGTGATCGTGGCGCAGCTGTTCTGCGGCAACGCCGAGGTGGCAGCGGCCAGCCGCATGGTGTTCGCGTTCAGCCGCGACAACGCGCTGCCCGGCTCCGCGCTGTGGCGGAAGGTCAGCAGCCGTACCCAGACCCCGGTCCCCGCGGTGTGGCTGTCGGTCGTCTTCGCCTGCCTGCTGGCGCTGCCGTCCCTGTACTCCACGACCGCGTACGGCGCGGTGACGGCGATCAACGTCATCGGCATAACGCCGGCGTACGCGATCCCGATCTATCTGAAGCTGCGCGCCGGAGACCGCTTCGAACCGGGCCCGTGGAGCCTGGGCCGCTGGAGCAAGCCGGTCGGCTGGGTAGCCGTGGTGTGGGTGACGTGCGTGACGGTGCTGTTCTGCCTGCCGCAGTCCAACCCGGTCACCGTCGACACGATGAACTACGCCTCGATCGCGTTGGTCGCTGTGCTGGTGCTGGCCACCGTGTGGTGGTTCGTGGCACGCCGCTCGTACGGCACGCCGTCCGCGTACGGATCCGCCCGTGAGCAGGCGGAGATCGCGGAGAACATCGTCTGACGCGTCACTCGCACCACGCTCGACCGCCACGCCGTCAGGGCCCGTCCGAGGAGCAGCCCTGACGGCGTGGTGTCACTTGCCGGCAGGTTCCCGGTGACCTCGAGGTCGCGCAGGCTGCCCACGTTGTCGAACGAGCCGAAGCCACGCGCCTCCACCCCGGTGCCGCCGGCTCCCGCCACGCCTCCGTCCGCTCACTGCAGCGGTACGCCCGCCCCGGCGTCGACACGGTCGCCCACCACGTCGCCCAGCGCGACCCCGCCGCCCGCCGCCGCGGCTGACCTGCGCCGGAGGCGCCATGCCGGGCCGGCCACGTGGCACGTGCGGATCGCCACCGGCTTCGCGAGACAGCGGGCCTTCGGCGTCCCCGCTCAGGAGCTCGCCAATCGTGTCGCGCGCCTCAGGGGAGCGTGACGGCCGGGTAGTCCTCGGTGTAGGACTCGCCGTCGGCTCCGTAGTAGGCGCAGGTGCGGGCGGTGGTGTCCACGTCGTACCAGATGACGCCCGCGTTCCAGCAGCCGCAGACGAACTCGGGGAACGTTGTCTCACCGGCCTGATCCGCCCGCAGGGCGGGCGCGCATAGCTGCACAGCGACCTGAACCACCTCGGGTCCGTACGCCGGACCTGCGCCGCCGCGTCACCGAAACCCGCCGGAGGCCGGGCACCAGGCCCGGCTCGGACGTACTGCTCTCGCGCAGGATCCATGATTCCGGCCGGGCGGCGCCATGCGTGTCGGCCGGGGCGGTGAACCACAGCGGGCGCCGGCTTCCGTCCTCACCGAACAGGCTGTGGCGGTCCAGCTCGATGACCCCCGGCGCGGGGTGAACGATGCGCCTGTGGTCCACCCGGCGCCGCTGCCGTGGCAGTTGGCATGACGGGGCCAGTCGAGCGCACATCGGCCGCCGCGCCGGCCGCCACCCGTCAGTCCAGCCGGAACGCGTCCGCGAGTGCGTCGATCTGAGCGTCGAGCAGAGTCCCCGGATCGTGCCCCATACCGGTGAACTGACCGGCCACTTCGAGGCTGACCGCGCCATGCATCTGGGACCACGCGAGCACGGCCCCCGCCAGCGCCCGGCCTACACCGCCCGCCGACACCGGCACCTCTGTGTACTGCTCCGCCCACGACGCCACGGCGGGCTCCCGCTCCGCCCAGGCGGTCATCTGCTCGACAAGCTCAGTCGCCGGTCCCGACGGCTCCCCCGCGACGAAGACACTCAGGAACGGACCGAGCGCCGCCCGCGCCCGCGTCACCGTGTCGGCCGGTGCGCTGTAGCCGGGCAGGGGCGGCCCGGCGATCAGCAGATAGCGGTGCGGCTGCTCGACACCCCAGGCCCGGAACGCGGCGGCCAGCGCGTGCAGCCGTACGCGCGGCAACGCGTCGGCGCAGTCCTCCGCGGCGACACCGATGGACGCGGCGAGGTCGTCGTACGCATCCCGGATCAGTGCGCTCAACAGGTCGTCGCGGTTGGCGAAGTAGCGGTAGAGAGCGGGCCCCGACATGCCCATTTCCTTGGCGATACGGGTCAGAGCGATGGCCGCCAGGCCGCCTTCGGCCAGCTGTCGCAGCGCGGCTTCCTTGATCTCCGCGCGGGTCTGCTCCCGGTAACGAGCCCGGGGGCCCTGCGTGGTCGGCGCCACAGCCACGTCCTTCCCTCGATGATGCAAATCATCCTAGCGTCTGTTACGGTCCATAACTATCACGATGATGCATAACACGATTGGTTTGCCGATCCCGATGCCCAGGAGGCTCTGATGACTTTTCCTCACACCATCGACGCGGACGCACCGGTCGTGGTCCGCCGCCGCATCACCGTCGACGCGCCCGCCGCGCCGGTCTGGCGCATCCACACGGACATCGACGCCTGGCCCAGCTGGAATCCCGGCATCGAGACGGCACGTCTCAACGACCCGTTCGCGTCCGGTGCCACCTTCCGGTGGCTGACCGGCGGCCTGGACATCGAATCGACGGTCTATCAGGTCGTTCCCGGTGAGCACGTCATCTGGGGTGGGCCGGCCCACGGCATCACCGGAATCCACCTGTGGACCTTCACCGAGGAGGACGGCCGCACCGTCGTTTCGACGGAGGAGTCCTGGAGCGGTGACCCCGTCCTCGCGCAGCCCAGGGAGATGCACAGGCTCCTGGACGAGTCGCTCGAGGCCTGGCTCCGGCATCTGAAGACAGCGGCGGAGCAGGCATAGAGACCCGGCCGCCCCAGGCGCCTCACCCGGTCGCGGCGACCTTGGGGCGCAGCGTCGGGAGCGGGGCCGAAACGATCACGGCCTGACCGGGCCGGCACGCGGCCCGTGGTTACGTCGGGCCCGCGGGAAATCTTCGAACGGCTGTGACATTTCCGCAGGTCCAGGCGCTGTGATCGGTGGGGGACATCGGCAAGGGTCTGCCGTGCGGCGCGACGAAGAGGAACGAGTGGGCAAGGTGGGGAGCGGTCGCCGTGCGGAGACGTACGACGCGGATCTCGGTGAACATGTCGCGCGAGCACAGGAGGGGGACGAAGGGGCTTTCGCCGCTGCCTACAGACTCGTACACCCGCCTCTGCTCGGCTATCTGCGGGGCCTGGTGAGGGACGATGCCGAGGATGTTGCGTCCGATGCCTGGCTCGAGATCGCGCGTGACCTGGGGCGGTCCCGAGGGGACGGGGCCGGTTTCCGTGCGTGGACGGCGAGCATCGCGCGCAACCGGGCCATCGACCATCTGCGACGGCTGAAGAGCAGGCCGCGCGGCACACTTCTCGAACAGGATCTGCGGGAGTTGCCGGCCGCTCAGGACACGGCCGGAGAGGCCTTCGAAACCATCTCGACGGAATATGCCCTCGCGCTGATCGCGACCCTGCCCCGACAGCAGGCGGAAGCGGTGCTCCTCCAGACCGTCATCGGACTTGACGGGGCGGCGGCCGCGCGGGTGCTGGGCAAGCGGCCCGGCGCGGTACGGTCCGCCACGCACCGCGGGCTGAGGCGGCTGGGGAAACACCTGGCGACGCTCGAACGAAACCGTGTGACAGATTCGGACTCCCGTGCGCTGGGAGATGCGACATGACCGAAAAGCGATCCAGAGGTGCCATGGACTCCGGGGACGAGCCGCCGACGCCGACGCCGACGCCGACTCCGACAAAGACACCGACTCCGACGCAGACGCCGACGCCGACTCCGACGCTGGATGAGCTGCTCGCTGCTGCCGCCCGCCCGGCACCCGCCGCACCGGAGGCCGAGGAGCGAGCCGTCGCCGCCTTCCGGACGGCGCGCGACGAAGGTGCGCCGACAGCGCCCACCCGGCACATGGACGACTGGCGGCCCGCGGCGCCGCGGTTCCGCACCGGCTGGATCAAGGTGGGACTCGGCACTCTCATGGCCGGGCTGGCACTGGGCGGGGTGGCGATGGCGGCCGGCGCGATCCCCACGCCGTTCGGCGATACGCGTGAGAAGCCCGGCCCGAGGCCGGGCGCTTCCTCGCCCCAGGACATGGAGAGCCCGGGCCCGGCGCGCCCCTCCGGCCCCGTGCCGTCGGCGGCCGGACCGGCCGCGCGCCCTCCCGGCGAGCGTCCACCCACCGCGCAGGATCAACTGGCTCAGTGCCGTGTGTACGAGTCGAAGCAGGGACCGGGCCGGGCGCTGGACAGTACTGCGCGGCAGCGTCTCGAAGACGCCGCCGGCGGTCCCGGCGCCGTTGCCGCGTACTGCGCGCGGCTGTTGAGCGAGCAGCCTCCCAAGCAGCCGCCCCACACAAGTCCGTCCCAGGACAAGAAGGACCCTCCCGTGCCTGCCGGGCAGCCGAAGGGACCGGAGCAGGGTGGCGCTCCCGGGCAGAAGCCGCCCTGGAACCGGGCGAACTGACGGACTGACGGACTGACGGACTGACGGACTGCCGCAGGCACCCTTCGCCCCTGCGCAAGCGGCCGGGGTCCCCTTCTCCGTGGGACCCCGGCCGCAGTCCGTGAGCGGCCGTCGGGCTACGGCGTCAGTACCAGGCCGACGCGTGCGCCTGCCGGCGCGCCGAGAACCGTGACGCCGTAGTAGACGCCCGACGAGGGGATCACGCCGGACGTACCGCTGTTGTCGATCTGAAGGACCGCGCCGTCGTTCGCGTCCTCGCCGTCCGCGCCGATGGCGAGATCCGCCCGCGTGTAGCCGGACAGATCAGTCAGCGAAACGGATGAACCGAGACGGTCGTTGGTCTCGGTGTCACCCGGCACACCGGCGGTGTCCTGGTGATACGCGACCGAGCCTGTGGCCGTCGGTCCCGCGGCAGAACCGCGGAGCAGGATCACCTGGCCCGCATTGGTCCGGGCGACTCCGCCGCGGGTGATGTCCTCGCCCGGAAGTCCGGTGAGGATGTCGCCGTATCCGTCGAGGTTGACGTCGCCGATGGAGACCGAAGCACCCATGTCGTCGCCGGTCTCGCCGGTGTCCGGGACGCCGGTGGTGTCCTGGCCGAATGTCAGCCTGCCGGTCGAGGTCAGCCCGGTCGCCGAGCCGAACACCGCGGTGACCGCTCCGCCCTTGGCGGTGTGACCGGACTCGGCGGCGACGGGCTGGCCGACGGCGAGATCGGCATAGCCGTCACCGTTGAGGTCACCGGCGGCGAGGGAGCGGCCGCCCTTGGCGTCCAGGATGCCGACCCGCTGGAGACCGGTGGAGGAGCCCTTCAGCCAGAGCAGGCGTGCGATACCGCCCGGGTCGCGGAAACTGATCGCCACATCGGCATAGCCGTCCCTGTTGAAGTCACCGGTCACGGCGGAGGAGAGGCTCGTCGCCGCGGTGTACGCGGAAGTGCCGAGGAAGCCGGCCTTCGTGGCGTACTCGGACTTGTCCTCGAACACCCACCAGCGGCCGGGCTTGCCCGGAGCGACGGTCAGAACGTCGGCCCTGCCGTCCGCGTTGAAGTCGCCCACGGTGACGGCGGAGCCGAGCTTCTCGCTGATCAGCCGGTACGCGGGAGAGGTCATGTACTGCTTGCCGGTGTCGAGCCCCGGGCCGTACATGACGGTGACCGAACCGGTGTCTCCATGGCCGGAGTCGTCGTCCTCACCGAGCGCGCCGATGGCGAGGTCGGCGTAGCCGTCACCGTTGACGTCGCCGTACGCCGACGAGGAACCGAAGTTGTCGCTGGTCTCGTTCTCGCCGGGGACGCCGGGTGAGGCCTGGGTGAGGGTGCGCCGGGCCGTGGCGACCGGCCCGTTCGTGCCGCCGGGCAGGACACTCACCGTGCCACCGGTGGCAGCGATCTTCGGCAGGCCGACAGCCAGGTCCGTGATGCCGTTCCGGTCGAAGTCGGAGGTGGGGATCGCGGAGTTGCGGCCCGCGCTCACGGCGAAGTCACGGATCGACGAGAGCTTGGCGTACAGGTTCTTGCCCGGGCACGCGGTCGCGAAGGCGTCGCGGTGGCCGGAGATCACATTCATCGTGGCCTGCTGGCCCTCGGTCCACCTGCCGGTGTCGCCCTGGGCCGTGAGCGTGACCGTGGCCTTCGGGCTGCCGCCGTACTGGCCGAGCTTCCAGGCGGCGAGACGGGCGGCCGACTGCAGAGCGGCCGTGGTCGGCTTTCCGGCAGGCTTTGCGGTGGCGGTATCGCCCTCGAAGTCACCGAGCAGAGCGATGCCGGTGGAGTAGCTGTTGAATCCGTAGGTGTGCGCACCCTTGACCGGCAGGTCGACGCCGCCGGCCCGGCCCTCGAAGATCTGGCCGCACTTGTCGATCAGGAAGTTGTAGCCCAGATCGTTCCAGCCCTCGGTCTTGACGTGGTACGTCATGATGCCCCGTACCAGGGCGGCCGACTCGGCGCCCGGCGGGGTCGTCGACCATCGCCTCGTCGGCACCCCACTGGGCGCGGCCGATGATCGGCGGCTGCTTCACCGTCGACGGTGGTGCGGTCGGCTTGGTGGGCGTCGGGCTCGGCGTCACTGTGGGAGCCGCGGTCGGTTCGGCCGTGTCGGTCGGAGAACTCGTCGGCGTGGCCGAGTCTGTGGGAGCCGCGGTGTCCGTCGGCGACGCGGGAGCCGTCGGGGTGACCGGATCGCCCGGAGATGCGGACGGAGTCTCGTCCACGGCGAACGCGGCGTTGTCCATGACCGTGGCGGCGGGGTTCTTGGCCTCGGCACTGCTCACACCGGGGTCGACCATGTGCAGCTTCAGGTTCCTGGGCAGCGCCTTGCCCGAGTCGACGCGTACCTGCACCCCCGTGGACGGTCCGACCCACAGCGGCTCGGACGCGCCGTGTGCCGTGGCCTCGGCCCCGTCCGGCCGGTGTGCGTCCAGTTCGAGCGCCTGCCAGCCGGACCACTTGCCGGTCTCGGCATTGCGCGTACGTACCTGTGCCGTGCCTTTGACCTCGACCGTGGCACTGTCCCAGCCGATACCGACGAGGGAGAACGGATCGGTGCCGGTGGCCGGCAGCTCCCGCTCGGTGGCTCCACCCTTGTCCAGCTGGAGCGTACGGAGTTTCGCCGCCCGCTCCTGCTGATGCGGCTTCTTGGGCGGGTCGGACGGGTTGGCCACGGCGATCGTGACCACCCCCGCCCCGCCCAGCACGACGGCGCCGACGGTCAGCCAGGCTCGGCGCTTCATGCTCAGTGGTCTGTACGCATGCGACGTACGCGGGCTCAAGTGCCCCACCTCTCCAGAAAGTTCACTTGCGGCGCACCCGTCACATGGGCGGCCTGAGCTACCCAGCGCACCGCGCTGACGAAACATCACGGGTCAGCGGTTGAATGTGATGTGGATCACGCATTGCTGGTGCCATGGCGTCAGGCGCGAGAAGTCCGGCGCCGGCCACCGGTTCGCCTTCGCCACCGAGCGGGCGTGAACACAGCCCGCCACTGGTCCGCAAAACGGTCAGAGGCCGTATCGAATCTCATCGATACGGCCTCTGACCTGCGACTTCGAAAAGTCGGGACGACAGGATTTGAACCTGCGACCCCTTGACCCCCAGTCAAGTGCGCTACCAAGCTGCGCCACGTCCCGGTGCGCGTTTCTTCCGGATTTCCGGCCGAGCACGCAAGAGAACATTACCCCACTTCGGAGGGCCCCCCGACGTCCTGCCTGGGGTCATGCGGCCCGCACAGGCCACGCCAGCGAGGGCCCCACCCCCGCACCTCGAAGGGCCCGGGGTTGGCGGGCTGCTCCTCGGCCGACGGCTCGGCCGGCCGGAGCGCGGAGGATGCTCGCTGGACGGCAGCCGGACACGAGGACGCCGGCGTGCCGCCCTCCCTGGTGCGCACCTTCACACTCACCGGGTTGCCGCATCCAACTCACGGCCTCGGGAATCGCGCCCGTCGGACGTCGGACGCCGGACGGCAGGCGCCCGACGGACCACGGTGGACAATCGAGGTGTGGACAACGCACCGAGGGACCGCGACGCCGAGGGGCGCGCACGCAACGCCCGTCCTCGCGATGGACTGGGACGCCCGCTCCCCTACGGAACACCGGGGGTGGAGCGGCAGCCCGAGGGTGTGGTGCGTACACCCGGTCAGACACTGACGGAGGCGCAGCGGCTGCTCGACGCGGGCATGCCCTTCCATGCGCACGAGGTCTTCGAGGACGCCTGGAAGTCCGGTCCCGAGGCCGAGCGTGAGCTGTGGCGAGGACTCGCGCAGCTGGCGGTGGGACTCACCCACGCCGCCCGCGGCAATACGGCGGGCGGCGCGCGGCTGCTGCGCAGAGGCGCGGACCGGATCGCCGGCTTCCGCGACCCGTACGACATCGATGTGACCGGGCTGACCGCCTGGGCGCGGGAGCTCGCGGCCCGCGTCCAAGGGCCGGTGGACGCGGGCGCCGAGGCACCCCGGCTGACCTCAGCCCTGTAGCAGGACCACTTCAAGGGTGCGCGGGCCGTGGACGCCCTCGACCCGGTCGAGTTCGATGTCGCTGGTCGCCGAGGGTCCCGAGATCCAGGTCAGCGGGCGGGTCGGGTCGAGGCGTGCCATCGCCTGCGGTACGGACGCGACGACCTGGTCCGGGACGCGTACGACACAGATGTGATGGTCGGGGATGAGCGTGATGCGCCGACGGCCCTGTCCGGGGCCGGCGTCCAGCACGATCGTGCCGGTCTCGGCGATGGCGAGCGCGCAGCCTGTGACGACACTGTCGACCTCGTCGAGTTCCCGCGCGGTGGAGACCGAACGGTCGTGGATCCGGGTCGCGTCGGCGGCGGAGAGCCAATCGGGCGGAAGTCCGGACGGTACGAGCACGGTCGCTGAGCCCCGCTCCGCGAGCAGCCGCATGAGCAGCAACGGCATTTCGTCCCGGGTGGTCCGGTGGACGATGGCCCGGTAGTCAGCGAGGTTCTCGTGGAGGAGGTCGAGGACCGCGGCCGGGTCGTCGGGAGTGTGGGTGGTGAGGTAGTCGCGGGCCGGTTCGGGGGCCTCGGGCGCGTCGGCGACCGCGCTGCGCACTCGGGCGAGGATGCGGTCGCGGGAGCTCGTAGGGGAGTAGGGTCCGGCGCTCATGTGCGGTTCTTCTTCCACCAGTCACGGAAGGATTCGGCGGGCAGCTCGGGCAGTTCACGGGCGGCGGTCCAGGCCCCTGTGCCCGGCAGTCTCTTCGGGTGCAGTTTGCGGGTCCTGGACGCGGCGCGTTCCCCGGCGGCGAGCGCGGCGGGATGGTCGAGGACCCAGCCGGCGGCCTTGATCGCGGCCTTCTCCAAGCGGTGACCCCTGCCTCCCTGGTCGGCGACCTTCTCACGGAGGTGGACGAGGACTTCGGGGATGTCGATGGCGACCGGGCACACCTCGTAGCAGGCGCCGCAGAGGGAGGACGCGTACGGCAGCGAGGCGTCGATCTCGCTCTGGATGCCGCGCAGTTGGGGGCTGAGGATGGCGCCGATCGGGCCGGGGTAGACCGAGCCGTACGCATGCCCGCCGGCCCGCTCGTACACCGGGCAGACATTGAGGCAGGCGGAACAGCGGATGCAGCGCAGCGCCTGCCGGCCGACCTCGTCGGCGAGTGCGTCGGTGCGGCCGTTGTCGAGGAGGACCAGATGGAAGGTCTGCGATCCGTCGGTATCAGCGGTGCCGGTCCACATGGAGGTGTACGGGTTCATGCGCTCGGCGGTCGATGAGCGCGGCAGCGTCTGCAGGAAGACTTCCAGATCGCGCCAGCTCGGCACCACCTTCTCGATGCCGACGACCGAGATCAGCGTCTCGGGGAGGGTCAGGCACATCCGGCCATTGCCCTCGGACTCGAAGACCACGAGCGTGCCGGTCTCGGCGACCATGAAGTTGGCCCCGGAGATACCGACCTTCGCCCGCAGGAACTTCTCGCGGAGGTGCAGGCGTGCGGCTTCGGCGAGTTCGCTGGGGCTGTCGGAGAGGCCGGCGGGGGCGGGCCGTCCCCAGCTCCCCATCTTCTCCGCGAAGATGTCGCGGATCTCGCCGCGGTTGCGGTGGATGGCCGGCACCAGGATGTGCGAGGGCCGGTCGTCGCCGAGCTGCACGATGAGTTCGGCGAGGTCGGTCTCGTAAGCCGAGATGCCTTCGGCCTCCAGGGCTTCGTTGAGCCCGATCTCCTGTGTGGCCATCGACTTGACCTTGACGACCTCGCGCTCGCCGGTCGCCTTCACCAGATCGGCGACGATCCGGTTGGCCTCCTCCGCGTCGGCGGCCCAGTGCACGGTGCCTCCGGCCTCGGTGACCGCCGTCTCCAACTGCTCAAGATAGCGGTCGAGATACCGGAGTGTCCGGTTCTTGATCTGCTTTCCGGCCTCTCGCAGCTCCGCCCAGTCGGCGAGTTCCGCCACCGCGCGGGCCCGCTTGTCGCGGATGGTGTGGGTGGCGTGCCGCAGATTGGCGCGCAGCGTCACATTGTGCAGGGCCTCGCCGGCCGCCTCGGGGAAGGACGGCATCCCCAGATATGTAGCGCTCATACGTAGGGCTCCTCTTCGGTACTGGCGAGGATGTCCGCGATGTGCAGGGCGCGCAGCGGCACACCCTGCGTGGGCACAGCCTGGCGGCGCAGGATGCCGTCGATGTGCATCAGGCAGGAGTTGTCGGCTCCGCACAGCACATCCGCTCCGGTGGAGACGGCATTGCGGACCTTGTCCCGGCCCATGGCGGCGGAGACCTCGGCATTCTTGACGGCGAAGGTGCCGCCGAAACCGCAGCACTCCTCGGCGCCGGGCAGTTCGCGCAGCTCGAGGCCCTTCACCGCGTCGAGGAGCTTTCGCGGCCGGTCGCCGAGGCCGAGCATCCGCAGACCGTGACAGGAGGGGTGGTAGGTGACGGTGTGCGGGAAGTAGGCGCCGACATCGGTGACGCCGAGGACGTCGACGAGGAACTCGGTGAGTTCGTACGTACGGGAGGGGAGCGAGGTCTCACCGAACTTGGGGTAGTGGTCACGCACCATGGCCACGCACGATCCCGACGGCGACACGACGTACTCGTACCCCTCGAAGGCCCGCGTCGTCCGGCGTACCAGGGGCTCGGTCTCGCGCCGGTAGCCGGTGTTGAACTGCGGCTGTCCGCAGCAGGTCTGCGCGGCCGGGAAGTCCACCTCTACGCCCAGCCGCTCCAGGAGTCTCACCGTCGCGATGCCCGTGGCCGGGTACAACGCGTCATTGACGCAGGTGACGAAGAGTGCGACACGCATGGTCGGAGGATATGCCGCTTCCGATGGACCCGGTAGCTCCCACGAACAGCCGGGTACGGCAGACTCGACAGGGTGAGAAAGATCTATGTGATCGGCATCGGGGCGGGTGACCCCGACCATCTGACGCTGCAGGCAGTCAAGGCGCTGAACAAGGCGGATGCGTTCTTCATCCTCGACAAGGGCGAGGAGAAGTCGGATCTGACGCGACTGCGGCGCGACATTCTGGACGCGCACATCGAGGATCCTTCGTACCGTCTGATCGAGGCACGGGATCCGGAGCGGGACCGGAAAACATCGGATTACTCCCCCGCGGTCGACGACTGGCGCCACCGCCGGGCCGACCTCTATGAGCGGTTCATCGCCGCGGAGCTGGGCGAGGACGAGTGCGGGGCCTTCCTGGTCTGGGGCGATCCGGCGCTGTACGACTCCACCCTCGGCATCCTGGAAGAGATCCTCGAACGCGGCGCGGTCGCCTTCGACCATGAGGTGGTTCCCGGCATCAGCAGTGTTTCGGCGCTGCTGGCCAGACACCGCACCGGTCTCAACCGGGTCGCGCGTCCTGTGCAGATCACCACAGGCCGGAGGCTTGCCGAAGGCTGGCCGGACGGCGTCGACGATGTGGTCGTGATGCTCGACGCCCGGCAGGCCTTCACCCGCCATCTCGACCAGGATCTCTTCATCTACTGGGGCGCCTACGTGGGCACCGAGGACGAGATCCTGGTGTCGGGGCGGCTGGCGGAGGTCTCCGGCCGGATCGAGGAACTGAGGGCCGAGGCGCGCGCCCGGAAGGGCTGGATCATGGACACCTATCTGCTGCGGCGCGGCTGAGCGGTCCGAGCAGCTCGAGCCGTCAAAGCTGTCAAAGCTGTCCGAGCTGTCAAAGCTGTCAAAGCTGTCAAAGCTGTCCGAGGAGCTCGAGTACGCCCGCCACGTCCGGCGCGATGGGCACCCCGGGCGGCGCGGGCGGACGTCGGACCACCACCACGGGCACGCCCAGCTCACGCGCGGCGACGAGCTTGGCGGAGGTGGCGGGTCCGCCGCTGTCCTTCGTCACCAGGACGTCGATTCCCTGGGTACGGAGCAGCTCCCGCTCGCCCTCGACGGTGAACGGTCCGCGGTCCAGGAGGACCCGGGTGTGGCGGGGCAGCGGCGGCTCGGGCGGCTCCACCGACCGCACGAGAAATCGCAGCTGGTCGAGGCCTGCGAAGGCGGCGAGGCCGAGGCGACCGGTGGTGAGGAAGACGCGCCGGCCCAGCGCGGGCAGCTGCGCGGCGGCGTCGGCGAGCGAGAGGGCCGAATGCCAGAGGTCCCCGGGCCCGGCGCTCCAGCCGGG
>NZ_JBSFUK010000039.1:0-43062 GCF_053591755.1 Streptomyces sp. NPDC002926 | reverse complement strand
AGCCCGGGAGGCCGCCGACTACCGGCGGGCGACCGGAGGAATGGAGGTCTTCGACGCGGCGGTGCGGGCGGGCGTGAGCCGCGAGCTGACGGAGGCCGTCATCGCGCTGGTGCGCGGCTCCGAGGGGGCGCGGATCGCGCTGGAGTGGTCGCCGGCGGCGGGAGTGCCGCAGGGGTGCGCGGCGCGGAACGACCCCGTGGAGTTCTCGCCCGGCGACCTGCCCGCGCTGCGCGAGGCGGGCGCGCGCTATCTCCAGGACGAACCGTCCGTGCCGGTACGGATCACGGGCACGGTGGTCCGGTTGCGGCGCACGGGGCCGCGCGGCGCAGGCACCGTACGGCTTCGGGTGCTGGCGGGGGCGGAGGTACCGCACGTACGGGTGGCGCTCGACGAGGAGTCGTACCGGACGGCGGGCCACGCGCATCTGGTCGGGCTGCCGATCCGGGTCGTGGGCCGGCTGGAGAGCCGCGGCGGCTTCCGGCGCCTGACGGACGCCTCGAACGTGGTCCCCGTCCAGGTGGACGAGGCCGAGCGGGACCGCCTGATGAAATCGCTCCACGAGAATCTCGACTTCTTCGGGGAGGCGTGTCAGGGGGAGTGAGCGGATCGGATCCGGGCTGCGGGTCGCCTGAGGCGCCGGGAACAACCGTTTCGCGGCCCACCCCGTCGGCTCGGTACGATTCGTAGCGCGCACGCCATACGAATGCGGCGCACCCCTTCAGTCAGGAGAGACCGGTGTCAGACGTCCGTGTGATCATCCATCGCGATTCCGAGCGGGAAGAGCGCGTGGTGACGACGGGCACTACGGCGGCCGAGCTCTTCGCCGGCGAGCGCACCATCGTCGCCGCGCGCATCGCCGGTGAGCTGAAGGACCTGGCGTACGAGATCAAGGACGGCGAGGAGGTCGAGCCCGTCGAGATCTCCTCCGAGGACGGACTGGGCATCCTGCGCCACTCCACCGCGCACGTCATGGCACAGGCAGTGCAGGAGCTCTTCCCCGAGGCCAAGCTCGGCATCGGTCCGCCGGTCAAGGACGGCTTCTACTACGACTTCGACGTCGAGAAGCCCTTCCACCCGGATGACCTCAAGGCCATCGAGAAGAAGATGCAGGAGATCCAGAAGCGCGGCCAGCGCTTCTCGCGGCGCGTCGTCACCGACGAGGCCGCCCGCGCGGAGCTCGCCGACGAGCCGTACAAGCTCGAGCTGATCGGGATCAAGGGCTCGGCGTCCTCCGACGACGGCGCGGACGTCGAGGTCGGCGCGGGCGAGCTGACGATCTACGACAACCTCGACGCCAAGACCGGCGAGCTGTGCTGGAAGGACCTCTGCCGCGGTCCGCACCTGCCCACCACCCGCAACATCCCGGCGTTCAAGCTGATGCGCAACGCCGCGGCGTACTGGCGCGGCAGCGAGAAGAACCCGATGCTGCAGCGCATCTACGGCACCGCCTGGCCCTCCAAGGACGAGCTCAAGGCTCACCTGGAGTTCCTCGCCGAGGCCGAGAAGCGCGACCACCGCAAGCTCGGCAGCGAGCTGGACCTGTTCTCCATCCCGGACCAGATCGGCTCCGGCCTCGCGGTCTTCCACCCCAAGGGCGGCGTCGTCCGCCGGGTCATGGAGGACTACTCCCGCAAGCGGCACGAGGAGGAGGGGTACGAGTTCGTCTACACCCCGCACGCCACCAAGGGGAAGCTCTTCGAGACCTCGGGCCACCTGGACTGGTACGCCGACGGCATGTACCCGCCCATGCAGCTCGACGAGGGCACGGACTACTACCTCAAGCCCATGAACTGCCCGATGCACAACCTGATCTTCGACGCGCGCGGCCGGTCCTACCGTGAACTGCCGCTGCGTCTCTTCGAGTTCGGGACTGTGTACCGGTACGAGAAGTCGGGCGTCGTGCACGGTCTGACCCGGGCCCGCGGCTTCACCCAGGACGACGCGCACATCTACTGCACCAAGGAGCAGATGGCGGACGAGCTCGACTCGACGCTGACCTTCGTGCTGAACCTGCTGCGCGACTACGGCCTCACGGACTTCTACCTGGAGCTGTCCACCAAGGACCCGGAGAAGTTCGTCGGCTCCGACGAGGTCTGGGAGGAGGCGACCGAGACGCTGCGCAGGGTCGCCGAGAAGCAGGGCCTCCCGCTGGTCCCGGATCCGGGCGGCGCCGCCTTCTACGGCCCGAAGATCTCCGTCCAGGCGAAGGACGCCATCGGCCGCACCTGGCAGATGTCCACCGTCCAGCTGGACTTCAACCTGCCGGAGCGCTTCGACCTGGAGTACACCGGTCCCGACGGCACCAAGCAGCGCCCTGTCATGATCCACCGTGCGCTGTTCGGTTCGATCGAGCGCTTCTTCGCGGTGCTGCTCGAGCACTACGCGGGCGCTTTCCCGGCCTGGCTGGCGCCGGTGCAGGCGCTCGGCATCCCGATCGGCGACGCGCACATCCCGTACCTCCAGGAGTTCGCCGCCAAGGCGAAGGCCAAGGGGCTGCGGGTCGAGGTGGACGCCTCCTCGGACCGTATGCAGAAGAAGATCCGCAACGCCCAGAAGCAGAAGGTGCCCTTCATGGTCATCGCGGGCGACGAGGACATGGCCGCCGGCGCGGTCTCCTTCCGCTTCCGCGACGGCTCGCAGGAGAACGGCATCCCGGTCGACGAGGCCATCGCGAAGATCGCGAAGGTCGTCGAGGACCGCGTCCAGCTCTGACCCGGGGCACACCGGGCCCGCGAGGCCCGGCAAGGCGTACGGGACCCCTGCAGTGCGGTCTCCACTGCAGGGGTCTCCGGGCTGCGCGGCCGGGTGAAGTCATATGCTGCACAACATGACGAGTGAGCCGGAAGAGCAGATCGGAGTCGGGACCCAGGACGCGTTTCAGCGCCTGTGGACGCCGCACCGGATGGCGTACATCCAGGGCGAGAACAAGCCGACCGGGCCAGGCGCCGACGACGGCTGTCCCTTCTGCTCCATCCCGGCCAAGTCGGACGAGGACGGGCTCGTCATCGCCCGGGGCTCGCGGGTCTACGCGGTGCTCAACCTCTACCCGTACAACGGCGGGCATCTCATGGTGGTGCCGTTCCGCCATGTCGCCGACTACACGGAGCTGGACGAGGCGGAGACCGCCGAGCTCGCGGTGTTCACCAAGCACGCGATGACCGCGCTGCGTACGGCGTCGGGGGCGCACGGCTTCAACATCGGGCTGAACCAGGGCGCGGTCGCCGGCGCCGGTATCGCCGCACATCTGCACCAGCACGTCGTTCCGCGCTGGGGCGGCGACACCAACTTCATGCCGGTCGTCGGGCACACCAAGGTGCTGCCCCAGCTCCTCGCCGATACGCGCAAGATGCTGGCGGAGGCCTGGCCCGTCTGACCGGCGGCCGGCTGACCGGGCCCGGGCCGCTACGCCGGGCCCGGGCCGCTACTACGCGTCGTACAGGTCGGCCTTGCGCGGCGACGGGTCCTGGACCAGGCCGCTCACGATCATGGAGCGGTTGCCGAAGCGCTCGGTGTCCACGCCGTTCTCCTCGAGCACCTTCATCGCCGCGGTGTGTGTGACGCGGAGTACGGGCGTGGCGGCGCGCATCGCGTCGTCCGCCATGAACCGGTGCCGCCAGGGCTTGTCCGCCCAGGCGTGGCGCAGCCCGAAGGGCTCGGGAAGGACCAGTTTGCCGCCGAGGAAGTCCAGCAGCGGCGGGTACCAGGTGAAGGGCGCGCGCACCGCGAGGCGTACCACCTCGGGCGTCTCCACCAGCGGAAGCTGGCGGTCGGTGGTCTCCCAGAAGCGGACCGTCTTGGCGACGGTGACGGTCTTGGGCGCGGGCTTGGTGGTGAACAGGGAGTGCACCGGGCCGAGCGCGTGCCCGGTCACCTCGATGCGCAGCGTCTCGTGAAGCACGGTGACGGTAATCATCATGGTGATCACCAACTGGCCGTCCCAGAGGGTGAACTGGACGCCCAGATAGTGGCGGTTGCCGCCGCCGAACTGCTGGTGGTTGCAGATCCGCTGTATCTCGTGGCCCTTGACCTGGAAGGTCTCCACGTCCTGGCCCTCCGGCCGGGCCACCTCCGCGGCGTTCTCGCCGACCGGAGCCACGATCCAGTGCTTGACCGAGGGGGTGGGGAAACCGCCGGAGTTCAGCGGACCCCGCTCCAGCATCTTCAGCCGGTCATGGATCGCGCGGATGACGTCCCAGCTGCGGAACTGGTTGATGTCCTTGCCCGGCTCCTTGGAGACCAGCTCCTCGGCGAGCTGCCAGCTGCCCCAGCGGGTGCCCATCCCCAGTATTCCCTTGGGGCCCGCGTAGAAGACCGCATTGGACTGCTGCTCGGCGGTGAGCTTCTCCAGCCCCTGACGCAGCTGTTCGCGCGCGGTCTCGTTCGGGTGGCCGGGCACGGCCTCGGGCACCTTGGCCCCGATGCCACCGCCGGAGAGGAGAGTGTCCCAGCGGGCGCGCATGTCCTTCGCCGTGGACTCGCAGATCCGCTTCGCCAGCAGCCAGCCGACGACCGGCGCGACGATCATGCCGCGGATGTAGTAGCCCAGAAGGCCGCCGAAGGGCAGCCGCACCAGGAAGACCACGGCGAGAATGCCGAAGGCGGCGAGCAGCGCGGTGCCCAGCGCCCCGGCACGCTTGTTCTGCGCGCCCGCAATCGTCCGGCGGAGCTGGAAGACCGCCAGCCAGAGCAGCAGTCCAGGCAGGAAGAGCAGCCCGAAGACCGCCATCACACCGGTGAGCCTGGTGTCCCGCTCCTTGCGGATACGGGTGGCGGCCAGACAGTGCTCGACCACCGCCTGCGGCTCGGTGCCGAAGGACTGGATCAGTGCCTTTCGGGCACCGCCCAGCATCCGGATCTGCACGGCCCGTGAGAACGCCTCGCCCAGATTCGGCTCGAAGAGCGAGAACTTGCCCTTCTTCACCTCGGACTTGTGCCACTCGCCGTTCGCCTTGAGAAGGTCCGCGACGGGACCGTCGCGGTACGCGGCCGAGGCGAGCGCATGTGTCGCCGCCGTCTGCCCGGCCGAGCCGAGGAGCGGGACCTGAGCCCCGGGAGTGAAATCGAAACCGTCGTTCGCCACTACCGCCCCCATCGCCGCAAGCATCCGCACTGCGGCCTGTTCCCAACTACCGTGCCCCGCACACCTTCTGAGCTGGGCACCACAGCGTATCGGTGGTGCGCCGTCTACGTCAGAGGACATTGAAATGCCGCCCGCCGCAAGGGCGCACAACGGGCGGCACCATCAACTACGAGCCATTTTTGGCCTGTTCGCGGAGTTTCTCGGCCAACTGTGGCGGCATCGCCTCATGACGCGCGTACGAGCGGCTGAACTGCCCGGTCCCGTGCGAGATCGACCGCAGATCCACCGCGTACCGCCCGATCTCGATCTCCGGCACCTCGGCCCGTACGAGCGTGCGCGACCCGGCGGCCTGCTCGGTACCGACCACCCGGCCGCGCCGCCCCGACAGATCGCTCATCACCGGACCCACATACTCGTCCGAGACCAGCACCCGCACCTCGGCGACCGGCTCCAGCAGATGGATGGGGGCCTCCGCGGCCGCCTCGCGCAGCGCCAGCGCGCCCGCCGTCTGGAACGCCGCGTCGGAGGAGTCCACCGAGTGCGCCTTGCCGTCCAGCAGCGTGATCCGTACGTCCACCAGCGGATACCCGGCCGCCACGCCGCGCGCCGCCTGGGCACGTACGCCCTTCTCGACGGACGGGATGAACTGCCGAGGCACCGCGCCGCCCACGACCTTGTCGACGAACTCGATCCCGGACCCCGGCGGCAGCGGATCCACGTCGATCTCGCAGATCGCGTACTGGCCGTGCCCGCCGGACTGCTTCACATGCCGTCCCCGGCCCGCCGACTTCTCGCCGAAGGTCTCCCGCAGCGACACCTTGTGCGGCACCACGTCGACCTGGACGCCGTACCGGCTGCGCAGCCGCTCCAGCGCGACATCCGCATGTGCCTCGCCGAGGCACCACAGCACCACCTGATGAGTGGCCTGGTTCTGCTCGAGCCGCATCGTCGGATCCTCGGCGACCAGCCGCGAAAGCCCCTGGGAGAGCTTGTCCTCGTCCGCCTTGCTGTGCGCCTGGATGGCCAGCGGCAGCAGCGGATCGGGCATCGTCCAGGGTTCCATCAGCAGCGGGTCGTCCTTCGAGGAGAGCGTGTCCCCGGTCTCCGCCCGGGCCAGCTTCGCCACACAGGCGAGGTCTCCGGCGATGACCTGCGAGAGCGGGCGCTGCTGCTTGCCGAAGGGCGCGGAGAGCGCGCCTACCCGCTCGTCGACGTCATGGTCCTCGTGGCCGCGGTCGGCGAGCCCGTGCCCCGACACATGCACCGTCTCGTCCGGACGCAGGGTGCCGGAGAAGACGCGTACGAGAGAGATACGGCCGACATACGGGTCGGACGCGGTCTTGACCACCTCGGCCACCAGCGGCCCCTGCGGATCGCAGCTGATCTGCGGGCGCGCCGCGCCCTGCGGGGTGGTGACGGAGGGAGCCGCAGGCTCCAGCGGGGTCGGGAAGCCGCCCGTGATCAGTTCGAGCAGCTCGACCGTGCCGAGCCCCTGCTTGGCGCCATCGGACGCCGGGGCGGCCGCGAGCACCGGATGGAAGATGCCACGCGCGACGGCCTTCTCGAGATCCTCGACCAGCGTCGTGAGATCGATCTCCGTGCCGCCGAGATAGCGGTCCATGAGCGTCTCGTCCTCGCTCTCGGCGATGATCCCTTCGATCAGCCGGTTGCGGGCCTCCTCGAGCAGCGAGGTCTGCTCCGGATCCGGTGAGGTCTCCTTACGCTCGCCGGAGGAGTAGTCGAAGATCTTCTGGGAGAGCAGTCCGACGAGGCCGGTGACCGGGGCGTGGCCGTCGGGAGTCTGAGCCCCGTACTGGGGCAGATACAGCGGCAGTACCGCATCGGGGTCGTCCCCGCCGAAGATCCGCCCGCAGACGCGGGTCAGCTCCTCGAAATCGGTGCGCGCGGTCTCCAGATGCGTGACGACGATCGCGCGCGGCATTCCGACCGCCGCGCACTCCTCCCACACCGCGCGGGTCGCGCCCGCGATCGCGTCGGCCTCCTGCGCCGCCGACACAACGAAAAGGGCCGCGTCCGCTGCTCGCAGACCGGCCCTCAGCTCCCCGACGAAGTCGGCGTATCCGGGAGTGTCCAACAGATTGATCTTGTACCCGCCCCATTCGAGGGGGACGAGTGACAGCTGTACGGAACGTTGCTGCCGGTGTTCGATCTCGTCGTAGTCGGAGACCGTGCCGCCGTCCTCGACGCGGCCCGCCCGGTTGACCGCTCCCGCGGTCAGCGCGAGGGCCTCGATCAACGTCGTCTTTCCCGATCCGCTGTGGCCGACCAGCACCACGTTCCGTACGGATGAGGGCCGGTCGGCCGTAGCCGCCCTGCCGGCGGCTCCGGGGTGTGCATTCGCCTTGTCGCCCATGATTCTTGCCTCCCGATCGATTGCCCGGTGAGGAGAGGGGCCGCGGGGCGCGGGGAGCCATGAGGGAGGTCCCGGAGGCGTCCGGGGGCAGCTCCGGCGATGCCCGCGGTGGTCTTTCGAGCTTTCCACTCAGGTCACGGTGCGTCCATACGTCGTACGCGACCGCGGGAGGCGGGTGCCCGGCGGTGGAGCGCGTCGGTCCTGGCTACGATGGGCCAGCCGGTGGCCGATGGGGCCATGCGGCCCACCGATCATCGGGAAGGCCATGCTGAACAAGTACGCGCGTGCATTCTTCACGCGTGTCCTCACACCGTTCGCCGCATTTCTGCTCCGACGTGGGGTGAGCCCGGACGCGGTCACCCTGATCGGCACGGCCGGAGTGATGGCGGGTGCGCTGGTCTTCTTCCCCCGGGGAGAGTTCTTCTGGGGCACGATCGTCATCACGCTGTTCGTCTTCTCCGACCTCGTCGACGGCAATATGGCGCGTCAGGCGGGCGTTTCGAGCCGCTGGGGCGCATTCCTGGACTCGACGCTCGACCGGGTCGCCGACGGAGCGATCTTCGCCGGCTTCGCCCTCTGGTACGCGGGCAAGGGAGACGACAATGTGCTGTGTGCCGTCGCCATCTTCTGCCTGGCCAGCGGCCAGGTCGTCTCGTACACCAAGGCACGTGGCGAATCGATTGGCCTGCCGGTGGCCGTCAACGGTCTGATCGAGCGGGCCGAGCGGCTGGTCATCTCGCTGGTCGCGGCCGGCCTCGCCGGACTGCACGCCTTCGGGGTGCCAGGAATCGACGTGCTGCTGCCGATCGCGCTCTGGATCGTCGCCGTCGGCAGCCTGGTCACGCTGGGGCAGCGGGTGGTGACCGTACGGCGGGAAGCCGCGGAGGCCGACGCCGCGGCACATGGGAACGAGGCTGGGGCGACGTGATGCGGGAGCGTCTGACCGACGGGCTGTACGGACTCGGCTGGAGCACCGTCAAGAAGCTGCCCGAGCCGGCGGCCGCAGCGCTGGGCCGCACCATCGCGGACATCGCGTGGAAGCGGCGCGGCAAGAGCGTGCTGCGGCTCGAGTCCAACCTCGCCAGGGTGGTGCCCGACGCGAGCCCCGAGCGCCTCGCCGAGCTGTCCAAGGCCGGCATGCGCTCGTACATGCGCTACTGGATGGAGTCCTTCCGGCTTCCCACCTGGAGCGCCGAGCGCGTCGCGAACAGCGTGGAGATCAAGGACATTCACTATCTGAAGGACGGACTCGCGTCGGGAAGCGGCGTCATACTCGCCCTGCCGCACCTGGCGAACTGGGACCTCGCGGGTGTCTGGGTCACCAGGGCCCTGGGCATCCCCTTCACGACCGTCGCCGAGCGCCTCAGGCCCGAGACCCTGTACGACCGGTTCGTGGCGTACCGGGAGAGCCTGGGCATGGAGGTCCTGCCGCACACCGGCGGCTCGGCCTTCGGGACGCTGGCGCGGCGGCTGCGCGCAGGCGGCCTTGTGTGTCTCGTCGCCGACCGCGATCTCTCGGCCTCCGGCGTCGAGGTGGAGTACTTCGGCGAGACGGCGCGGATGCCGGCCGGGCCCGCGATGCTGGCCCAGCAGACCGGCGCGCTGCTGTTGCCGGTCAACCTCTGGTACGAGGACGCTTCGATGATGAAGGGCCGGATCCATTCACCTGTCGAGGTGCCGGAGACAGGTACCAAGGCCGAGAAGACGTCCTCCATGACACAGGCGCTGGCCGATGCCTACGCCACGGGAATCACCGAACACCCGGAGGACTGGCACATGCTGCAGCGACTCTGGCTCGCCGACCTCGAGGAGCGGCGGCTGTGAAGATCGGCATCGTCTGCCCGTACTCCTGGGACGTACCGGGCGGCGTCCAATTCCATATCAGGGATCTGGCAGAGCATCTGATCCGGCTCGGCCACGAGGTGTCGGTACTGGCGCCGGCGGACGACGAGACGCCGCTGCCGCCGTACGTAGTCTCGGCGGGCCGGGCCGTACCCGTCCCGTACAACGGCTCGGTGGCCCGCCTGAACTTCGGCTTCCTGTCGGCCGCCCGGGTACGGCGCTGGCTGCACGACGGCACCTTCGACGTCATCCACATCCATGAGCCCGCCTCGCCGTCGCTGGGGCTGCTGAGCTGCTGGGCGGCGCAGGGACCAATCGTCGCGACGTTCCACACCTCCAATCCGCGCTCGCGCGCCATGATCGCGGCCTACCCGATCCTCCAGCCGGCGCTCGAGAAGATCAGCGCCCGGATCGCGGTCAGCGAGTACGCCCGCCGGACGCTGGTCGAGCATCTGGGCGGGGACGCGGTCGTCATCCCGAACGGCGTCGATGTCGGCTTCTTCGACAAGGCCGAGCCGAAGGCGGAGTGGCAGGGCGGCACGATCGGCTTCATAGGGCGCATCGACGAGCCCCGAAAGGGACTGCCGGTGCTGATGAAGGCGCTGCCGAAGATCCTCGCGGAATGCCCGGAGACCCGATTGCTGGTGGCGGGCCGGGGCGACGAGGAGGAGGCGGTCGCGGCACTCCCGAAGGAAATGCGCTCGCGCGTCGAGTTCCTCGGCATGGTCAGCGACGAGGACAAGGCGCGGCTGTTGCACAGCGTCGACGTGTATGTCGCGCCCAACACGGGCGGCGAGAGCTTCGGCATCATCCTGGTCGAGGCGATGTCGGCGGGCGCGCCGGTGCTGGCGAGCGACCTGGACGCGTTCGCGCAGGTTCTGGACCAGGGTGCGGCGGGCGAGCTCTTCGCGAACGAGGACGCACAGGCGCTGGCGGACGCGGCGGTACGGCTGCTGCGGGACCCGGAGCGGCGGGCGGAGCTGCGGGAGCGGGGCAGTGCGCATGTGCGGCGTTTCGACTGGTCGACGGTCGGGGCGGACATCCTGGCGGTGTACGAGACGGTGACGGACGGCGCGGCGTCGGTGGCGGCGGACGAGCGCACGCCGGGCCTGCGGTCGCGGTTCGGGCTGGCGCGGGACTGAGGGGGTCCCTTTTTCGGGCTGCGGCTTTGGTCGCGTGGGCCGGCGCGGTTCCCTTGCGGGGTGCGGGTCTTTGGTCGCCGGGGGCGGCCCGGTCCGACCGGGCGCGGGTGTGGGCCGCTTCGGGGCGCGTCCTGCCGGGGAGTGGTCGTGGCGGGGGTGGTACGCGGGCCGAGGCCGCCGGTTCGGGGGCGGGCCGCGCGTCCGGAACGGGGTCCGTGCGTGTTCCCGCGGGGACGGGTGCGGGTCTTTGGCCGCGGGGTGCAGCCGGGCGGTCCGGGGTGCGGCTTTGGTCGCGTGGGCCGGCGCGGTTCCCTTGCGGGGTGCGGGTCTTTGGTCGCTGGGGGCGGCCCGGTCCGACCGGGCGCGGGTGTGGGCCGCTTCGGGGCTCGTGTCCTGGACTGCTTTCCTCACCGCGCTTCGCGCGAGTTGCGACGCTTTACGTCCAGAACACGACCCCTGCGCGTCCCCTGCCGGGGGGCGGGCGTGGTGTGCGGGCCGAGGCTGCCGGTTCGGGGACGGGCGTGGGGGCGTCTGGTTTGCGGGGCGCAGCCGGTGGTCCCAGGGGCGGGGCGGCGCGTCCGGAACGGGGTCCGTGCCGCTCGTCCGGTCTGCGGGGCGAAGCTGCCGCTCCGGGGGTTGTGGGGGCGTCAGCCCCCGCGTACCCCGGGGGTCCGGGGGCGTCAGCCACCGGTTTCGGGAAGGGGCGGGGTGGGGGACCAAAACCTCCCCAGCCACCACCGGTAGCCTTGCCGCCCGTGACCGAAACCCTCATCTGGATCGTCGTCGCCCTTGTCGCGATCGGCCTGTATCTGAGCTGGACCGCCGGGCGGCTCGACCGGCTGCACACCCGTATCGACGCCGCCCGCGCCGCGCTCGACGCCCAACTCCTGCGCCGGGCCTCGGTCACCCAGGAACTGGCCACCTCCGGCGTGCTCGATCCGGCCGCCTCGATCGTTCTGTACGAGGCCGCACACGCGGCCCGGCAGGCTGAGGAGGAGCAGCGCGAGGTCGCGGAGAGCGAGCTCAGCGCGGCGCTGCGGGCCGTCTTCGGGGAGGTGGCGCAGGTCGAAGCGGTGCGCGAAGTGCCCGGCGGTGAGGAAGCGGCGGGCGAGCTCGCGCAAGCCGTACGCCGGGTCCCGATGGCGCGGCGGTTCCACAACGACGCGGTGCGCGCGGCACGGGCGCTGCGCCGCCACCGCAAGGTCCGCTGGTTCCGGCTGGCCGGACACGCGCCGTTTCCGCTGGCCTTCGAGATGGATGACGAGCCGCCTGTCGCGCTTGCCGATCGCCCGGGCAGCTGACCGCGGCACCTTCGATTCCAGCGGCACCTTCGATTCCAAAACGATCCACCGGCTGTGCATTGGCCCTTGCTGTGGACTGGCCCTTGGGGGTTGCATCTGTGGGGCATCAGCCTTCTTTCACCGAGTGAGGTCCCTCCGTGTCCAGCACCCTCCCCACCACCCCGCAGGCCCCCGAGACCGGCACCGCGCGCGTGAAGCGCGGTATGGCCGAGCAGCTCAAGGGCGGCGTGATCATGGACGTGGTCAACGCCGAGCAGGCGAAGATAGCCGAGGACGCGGGCGCGGTCGCCGTCATGGCCCTGGAGCGGGTTCCTGCCGACATCCGCAAGGACGGCGGCGTGGCCCGGATGTCCGACCCGAACATGATCGAAGAGATCATCGACGCGGTCTCGATCCCGGTCATGGCCAAGTCCCGGATCGGTCACTTCGTCGAGGCCCAGGTGCTGCAGTCCCTCGGCGTGGACTACATCGACGAGTCCGAGGTGCTGACCCCGGCCGACGAGGTCAACCACTCCGACAAGTTCGCCTTCACCACCCCGTTCGTCTGCGGCGCCACCAACCTGGGTGAGGCCCTGCGCCGGATCGCCGAGGGCGCGGCCATGATCCGCTCCAAGGGCGAGGCCGGTACCGGCAATGTCGTCGAGGCCGTCCGTCACCTGCGCCAGATCAAGAACGAGATCGCCCGGCTGCGCGGCTACGACAACAACGAGCTGTACGCCGCGGCCAAGGAGCTGCGCGCCCCGTACGAGCTGGTCAAGGAGGTCTCCGAGCTGGGCAAGCTGCCGGTGGTCCTCTTCTCCGCCGGTGGTGTGGCCACCCCCGCCGACGCCGCGCTGATGCGCCAGCTCGGTGCCGAGGGTGTCTTCGTCGGCTCCGGCATCTTCAAGTCGGGCGACCCCGCCAAGCGCGCCGCCGCCATCGTGAAGGCCACCACCTTCTACGACGACCCCAAGATCATCGCGGACGCCTCCCGCAACCTCGGCGAGGCCATGGTCGGTATCAACTGCGACACCCTCCCCGAGACCGAGCGCTACGCGAACCGGGGCTGGTAATGACCACTCCCGTGATCGGTGTCCTGGCTCTCCAGGGTGACGTACGGGAGCACCTGATCGCCCTGGCCGCGGCGGATGCCGTGGCCAGGCCGGTCCGGCGCCCCGAGGAGCTCGCCGAGGTCGACGGCCTTGTCGTCCCCGGCGGCGAATCAACCACGATGTCCAAACTCGCGGTGCTGTTCGGCATGCTCGAGCCGCTGCGTGAGCGGATCGCAGCGGGGCTGCCCGTCTACGGCACCTGCGCCGGCCTGATCATGGTTGCCGACAAGATCCTCGACCCGCGTTCGGGCCAGGAGACGCTCGGCGGCATCGACATGATCGTCCGCCGCAATGCCTTCGGGCGCCAGAACGAGTCCTTCGAGGCGGCCGTCGAGGTCGCCGGCGTGGACGACGGCCCGGTCGAGGGAGTCTTCATCCGCGCCCCGTGGGTCGAGTCGGTCGGGGCCGAGGTCGAGGTGCTCGCCGAGCACGGCGGACACATCGTCGCCGTACGGCAGGGCAATGTCCTGGCCACCTCCTTCCACCCCGAACTGACGGGCGACCACCGGGTGCACGCCCTGTTCGTCGACATGGTGCGCGCGGCAATCCGGTAGGTCCCCGCTTCAGCGCTCCGGCTGGTGGTGGTCGGGAGACGGACGGGCCGATCCCGGTAGGATCTCTGGGGTTCGTTCAGAAATTGGTTACGCGAAGGAGACAGGCAGATGTCCGGCCACTCTAAATGGGCTACGACGAAGCACAAGAAGGCCGTGATTGACGCCAAGCGCGGCAAGCTCTTCGCGAAGCTGATCAAGAACATCGAGGTCGCTGCCCGCACCGGCGGCGTCGACCCCGAGGGCAACCCGACGCTCGTCGACGCCATTCAGAAGGCGAAGAAGAGTTCCGTCCCCAACAAGAACATCGACTCCGCCGTCAAGCGCGGCGGCGGTCTCGAGGCGGGCGGCGTCGACTACCAGACGATCATGTACGAGGGTTACGGCCCGAACGGCGTCGCGGTGCTCATCGAGTGCCTCACCGACAACCGCAACCGCGCCGCCTCCGACGTACGTGTCGCGATGACGCGCAACGGCGGCTCGATGGCCGACCCGGGCTCCGTCTCGTACCTCTTCAACCGCAAGGGCGTTGTGATCGTCCCCAAGGGCGAGCTGAGCGAGGACGACGTCCTGGGCGCGGTCCTGGACGCCGGCGCCGAGGAGGTCAACGACCTCGGTGAGTCGTACGAGGTCGTCAGCGAGGCCACCGACATGGTCGCGGTCCGCACCGCGCTCCAGGCGGCGGGCATCGACTACGACTCCGCCGAGGCCAACTTCCTGCCGACCATGCAGGTCGAGCTCGACGAAGAGGGCGCACGGAAGATCTTCAAGCTGATCGACGCGCTCGAGGACAGCGACGACGTGCAGAACGTCTTCGCCAACTTCGATGTCTCGGACGAGGTCATGGAGAAGGTCGACGCCTGACGGACGCTCAACTGGGCATACGCGGACGGGCCGACGGGGACACGCCCCTGTCGGCCCGTCCGCGTCGTCGGCCCGTTGTCAGTACGAGCGGATAGCCTGCAACAACGCAGGAACACATGGTCGAAAACAACGGGAGGGGCGGCGTGCGCGTACTGGGCGTGGACCCGGGACTGACCCGGTGCGGCATCGGTGTGGTCGAAGGCGTCGCGGGCCGCCCCCTGACGATGCTCGGTGTCGGGGTTGTGCGTACGCCCGCGGACGCGGAGCTCGGCAGCCGACTGGTCGCCATCGAGCAGGGCATCGAGCAGTGGCTGGACGAGCACCGGCCCGAATTCGTGGCCGTCGAGCGGGTGTTCAGCCAGCACAACGTCCGTACGGTCATGGGCACCGCACAGGCAAGCGCGATCGCCATGCTCTGTGCCGCCCGCCGAGGCATCCCCGTCGCCCTGCACACGCCCAGTGAGGTCAAGGCGGCCGTCACCGGCAGCGGCCGGGCCGACAAGGCGCAGGTCGGAGCGATGGTGACGCGGCTGCTGCGGCTCGACGCCCCGCCCAGGCCCGCCGACGCCGCCGACGCTCTCGCCCTCGCCATCTGCCACATCTGGCGCGGACCCGCGCAGAATCGCCTCCAGCAAGCCGTCGCTCTGCACGCATCGAAAGGCCGTACCGCATGATCGCCTTTGTGAGCGGCCCGGTCGCCGCCCTCGCCCCCACCACCGCGGTCATCGAGGTCGGCGGCATCGGCATGGCAGTCCAGTGCACCCCGAACACACTTTCCGAGCTGCGCATCGGCACGGCGGCGAAGCTCGCCACCTCCCTCGTCGTACGCGAGGACTCGCTCACGCTCTACGGCTTCGTCGACGACGACGAGCGCCAGATCTTCGAGCTGCTGCAGACCGCGAGCGGTGTCGGCCCACGACTGGCCCAGGCGATGCTCGCCGTGCACAGTCCCGACGCCCTGCGCATCGCCGTCGCGACCGGCGACGAGAAGGCGCTCATCGCCGTCCCGGGCATCGGCAAGAAGGGTGCCCAGAAACTGCTGCTCGAGCTGAAGGACCGCCTCGGCGAGCCGGTCGGCGCGCATATCGGCAGGCAGGGCGCCACCGCCGCAGCAGCCCCGACGGCCTGGCGCGACCAGTTGCACGGCGCGCTGATCGGCCTCGGATACGCGACCCGGGATGCCGATGAGGCGGTCGCCGCGGTCACGCCGCAGGCCGAGGCCGCCGTCGCCGCGGGCGGCACACCCCAGGTCGGCCAGCTGCTGAAGGCCGCCCTGCAGACCCTGAACCGCACCCGCTGACCCCACGAGGCCTACCACTGTGAACTGGGACGACACCGCACCGCCGACCGACGACCCCGCCACCGAGCGGCTCGTCGGCGCGTCCGCCGACGGCGAGGACCAGGCCGTGGAGGCGGCGCTGCGGCCGAAGTCGCTAGGCGAGTTCGTCGGCCAGGAGCGCGTCCGCGAGCAGCTGGACCTTGTCCTGAAAGCGGCCCTCGCACGCGGCGCCACGGCCGATCATGTCCTGCTCTCCGGCGCTCCCGGCCTGGGCAAGACCACCCTCTCCATGATCATCGCGGCCGAGATGAACGCCCCGATCCGGATCACCTCGGGCCCCGCCATCCAGCACGCCGGCGATCTTGCCGCGATCCTCTCCTCCCTCCAGGAGGGCGAGGTTCTCTTCCTCGACGAGATCCACCGGATGTCGCGGCCGGCCGAGGAGCTGCTCTACATGGCCATGGAGGACTTCCGGGTCGACGTGATCGTCGGAAAGGGCCCGGGAGCCACTGCCATCCCGATCGAGCTCCCGCCCTTCACCCTGGTCGGCGCCACCACCCGGGCCGGGCTGCTGCCGCCCCCGCTGCGCGACCGCTTCGGCTTCACCGCCCATATGGAGTTCTACGACCCCCCCGAGCTGGAGCGGGTCATCCACCGCTCCGCCCAGCTGCTCGATGTCGAGATAGAGGCCGACGGCGCCGCCGAGATCGCGGGCCGCTCGCGCGGCACGCCCCGTATCGCCAACCGTCTGCTGCGCCGCGTCCGTGACTACGCCCAGGTCAAGGTGGACGGCCGGATCACCCGGGAGGTGGCCGCCGCCGCCCTGCGGGTGTACGAGGTGGACGCCCGCGGACTCGACCGCCTCGACCGCGCCGTGCTCCAGGCGCTGCTGGGGCTCTTCGGCGGCGGCCCGGTGGGTCTGTCGACGCTCGCGGTGGCCGTGGGGGAGGAGCGCGAGACGGTCGAGGAGGTGGCGGAGCCCTTCCTGGTACGGGAGGGACTCCTGGCCAGGACCCCCCGCGGCCGGGTGGCCACCCCTGCGGCATGGGCGCATCTCGGCCTCGTACCACCGCAGCAGGCGCCGGGCGCAAGCGGACAACCGGGGCTGTTCGGGACGTGACGGCGCGGATACTCGCACGGTCAGGAACCACGGTGGGATGCTGGGCGTTGTTCCATTGATGCGGACTCGCTTAGACTCCGCCGATGCCGCCCTTCCAGGGCCGGCGTGCCCACCCCCGTAGATAAGGCCGCCTCACCAGCGCGGTCGTGCGAAGGAAGTTCCGTCCCGTGAGTCTCGTGACCCTCCTCCCCTTCATTGTGCTCATCGGGGCAATGTTCCTGATGACCCGGTCCGCCAAGAAGAAGCAGCAGGCGGCTGCGCAGATGCGCAACGAAATGCAGCCCGGCACCGGTGTCCGGACGATCGGGGGCATGTACGCCACCGTCAAGGAACTTCACGACGACACGGTCCTCCTCGAGGTGGCCCCCGGCGTCCACGCCTTCTACGCCAAGAACGCCATCGGCGCGGTCCTCGACGACGAGGAGTACAACCGCATCGTGCACGGCGACGGCGACCTCAAGGTCGACGGCCCGATCGTGCCGGACGACGCCTCCTCGCTGACCGGGACCGCGGACTCCGACGCCACGGACTCCGGCTCCCCGGACGACGCCAAGATCGACCTCGGCAAGAAGCCCGAGGTGGACGAGACCGAGGCGAAGGACGAGGCCGAGCCCAAGGACGACACCGCGCCGAAGGGCGACGCCACGCCGAAGGACGGCAAGGCCGAGGGCGAGACCGACGCTAAGTAGTCACGATCGGGGACCGCGGCGGCGCCACCGGCGTCCGGCGGTCCCCCGGCCGTGCTGACTTCTGCGCGGGCAGGTCCCCACTACACTTCGTGGCCGCCCCGGCGCACACCCGGCACGGGACGGTTGGACAGGGAGAAACGAGAAGGTGGCAGCACCGAATAGGGGCCGAAGGCCCGCGGGGGCTCAGAGCAAGCCGGGGCGTGCCCTGGCTTTCATTCTGATCGCCATGGTCGCGCTCACAGGCGGAATGTTCTGGGCGGGTCAGCTCACCCCGCGCCTGGGTATCGACCTGGCGGGCGGTACGACCATCACGCTCGAGGCGAAGAACACCGTCGGCAACAAGAACGCCATCAACGAGACCAACATGAACACCGCGGTCGGCATCATCGAGCGCCGTGTCAATGGTCTGGGCGTCTCCGAGGCCGAGGTTCAGACGCAGGGCGCGAAGAACATCATCGTCAACATCCCCAAGGGGACGAACTCTCAGCAGGCCCGTGAGCAGGTCGGCACCACCGCCCAGCTCTACTTCCGGCCTGTGCTGACCGTCGCCGCCGGGACCCCCACCGCTCCGCAGCCCACCCCGAGCGCCTCGCCGTCCGGCAAGGCGAAGGACGGCAAGGACAAGGCCACGGGCAACAAGGAGACGGTCAACCCGCCGTCCTCCGCCAAGCCCTCGGCCACCGCGACCACGCAGGGCCGCGCGGTGACCGACGCCCTGAAGGCCGCGACTCCGACGCCGAACCCCTCGGCCTCCGGCAAGCCCAAGCCTCCCGAGGCGCCGAAGCCGAACCCCTCCGGTGACGCGGCGGGCACGGAGAAGTTGCAGAAGCAGTTCCTGGCTCTCGACTGCACGAAGAAGACGGCCCGCGTCGCGGCCGGCGAGAACGTCAAGCCGACCGACCCGACTGTCGGCTGTGGCAAGAACTCCGAAGGCGTGTGGGAGAAGTACCTGCTGGGCCCGGCCGAGGTCAACGGCAAGGACGTCGACGACGCCAAGGCCACGATCGACCAGCAGTCCGGTCAGTGGATCGTGCAGATGGACTTCACCGACGCCGGCTCCAAGAAGTTCCAGAAGATCACGAGCCGGCTGTCGCAGCAGCAGCCCCCGATGAACCAGTTCGCCATCGTCCTGGACGGCGAGGTCGTCTCGGCGCCCTCGGTGCGGCAGACACTGAGCGCCAACGCCGAGATCTCCGGCAGCTTCACCCAGCAGTCCGCACAGGACCTGGGCAACATCCTGTCCTACGGTGCGCTCCCGCTCTCCTTCCATGAGCAGAGCGTCCAGACCGTCACCGCGGCGCTCGGCGGCGAGCAACTGCAGGCCGGCCTCATCGCCGGTGCGATCGGCCTCGCGCTGGTCATCATCTACCTGGTGGCGTACTACCGCGGCCTGGCGCTGATCGCGATTCTCAGCCTCATTGTCTCGGCGATCCTGACGTACACGATCATGGCTCTGCTCGGCCCCGGCATCGGCTTCGCCCTGAATCTCCCCGCGGTGTGTGGTGCGATCGTTGCGATCGGTATCACCGCGGACTCGTTCATCGTGTACTTCGAACGTATCCGGGACGAGATCCGCGAGGGCCGTACGCTCCGCCCGGCCGTCGAGCGTGCCTGGCCGCGTGCCCGGCGCACCATCCTGGTCTCCGACTTCGTGTCCTTCCTCGCCGCCGCGGTGCTCTTCATCGTCACCGTCGGCAAGGTCCAGGGCTTCGCCTTCACACTGGGTCTGACCACCGTGCTCGACGTGGTCGTGGTGTTCCTCTTCACCAAGCCCGTCATGACGCTCCTCGCCCGCAGGAAGTTCTTCGCGAGCGGACACCCGTGGTCCGGACTGGACCCGAAGCGGCTCGGCGCCAAGCCTCCGCTGCGCCGCTCCCGCCGCGGCTCCGTCCCCACCGACCCGAAGGAGGCGTGAGATGTCGCGACTCGGCAGCCTGGGCGCCCGGCTCTACCGCGGCGAGGTCGGCTATGACTTCGTCGCCAAACGGAAGATCTGGTACGGGATCTCGATCCTGATCACCATCACGGCGATCGTCGGCCTGGCGGTGCGGGGTCTGAACCTCGGTATCGAGTTCAAGGGCGGCGCCGTATTCACCACCCCGAAGACCAGCGTCTCCGTCAGCCAGGCACGGTCGTACGCCATAGACGCCTCGGGTCATGAGGCGATCGTCCAGAAGCTCGGCAACGGCGGGCTGCGGATCCAGGTCAGCGAGCTCGACCAGACCCAGGCAAACAAGGTCAACGAGACGCTCTCCGACAAGCTGCACATCCCGAAGGACAAGATCAACGCCGAGATCGTCGGCCCCAGCTGGGGTGAGCAGATCGCCAACAAGGCATGGACCGGTCTCGCGGTCTTCATGCTCCTGGTGGTGATCTATCTCGCGATCGCCTTCGAGTGGCGGATGGCCATCGCCGCCCTGATCGCGCTGATCCACGACCTCACGATCACCATCGGTGTGTACGCGCTCGTCGGCTTCGAGGTCACACCCGGCACCGTGATCGGTCTGCTGACCATCCTCGGTTACTCCCTCTACGACACCGTCGTCGTCTTCGACGGTCTCAAGGAGGGCTCGAAGGACATCACCAAGCAGACCCGGTACACCTACAGCGAGATCGCCAACCGCAGCCTCAACGGCACGCTGGTGCGTTCCATCAACACCACCATCGTCGCGCTGCTGCCGGTCGCCGGCCTGCTGTTCATCGGCGGCGGCGTCCTCGGCGCGGGCATGCTCAACGACATCTCGCTGTCGCTGTTCGTCGGCCTCGCGGCCGGTGCGTACTCCTCGATCTTCATCGCCACGCCGCTCGTCGCCGACCTCAAGGAGCGCGAGCCGCAGATGAAGGCGCTGAAGCAGCGGGTGCTCGCCAAGCGCGCGTCCGCTGCGGCCAGAGGCGAGTCGGCGGAGGACTCCGCCGACGAGTCGGGCGAGCCCCACGACGAGGTGTTCGGCGGCGCCGCCGCGGCCGGTGCCGTGGTGGGTCCGCGCAACCGGGGCCGTGGCCGTCCTTCGGGCAAGCGCCGATGACCGTCGGTACGCAGGAGTTCCTGCTCAGCCGTATCCGCGATGTCCCCGACTATCCGAAGCCGGGGGTGATGTTCAAGGACATCACGCCCCTGCTCGCGGATCCCGAGGCCTTCACCGCCATGACCGACGCGCTCGCCGGTTTCTGCGCGGGCCACGGGGCGACGAAGATCGTCGGTCTGGAGGCGCGCGGTTTCATCCTGGCCGCGCCGGTCGCGGTCCGCGCCGGGCTCGGGTTCATTCCCGTCCGCAAGGCGGGCAAGCTCCCCGGGGCGACGCTCTCCCAGGCGTACGAGCTGGAGTACGGCACCGCCGAGATCGAGGTGCACGCCGAGGACCTCCAGCCGGGCGACCGGATCATGGTCATCGACGATGTCCTGGCCACCGGCGGCACGGCTGAGGCCTCGCTGGAGCTGATACGCCGGGCCGGCGCCGACATCGCCGGCGTCGCGGTCCTGATGGAGCTCGGGTTCCTCGGCGGCCGGGCCCGTCTTCAGCCGGCACTGCGCGGGGCTCCGCTGGAGACCCTGATCACGATCTGACGCCGCGCTTCACTTCGGCAGTGGGCGCCCCGGGATCTTCCCGGGGCGCCCACTGTTCTGTCCGCCGGCCGGCGTGCGCCGCTCCTCACTGCAACCGCGCGGGGACAGGAAGTGACGAGAGGGCACACGCTGGGATCCGGATGCCCTCTCTGTCCAGTGCGGACCCGCGGCCTCGTGAGCACTGGGACTCGTGGGTCGATACCATGGCTTCTCCGGGCCTGACCGGGGGACCCGGAACCGCATGAGGAGCGCTCTTGCCAGACGAGGCCCAGCCCGCCGCCGCGCAGCCCGACCAGCAGGCCGAAAAGGCCGCGGCAGGCCCTGTCACGCCCGAGAGGAAGCCGGCGGAGAAGCCGAAGCCGACACTGCCCGAGCGTGCGAACGGTGCGGCCCCGGTCTCCGCCGCGAAGTCGACGCCTGCCGCCAAGTCCACGTCGGCGGCCAGGCCCGCACCCGCGCCCCCCGCCAAGTCCACGCCCGCACCCGCGCCCCCCGGCAAGCCCGCGCCCGTGTCCCGGACCGGCGGCTCCTCGAACCGCGTACGCGCCCGCCTCGCCCGCCTCGGCGTGCAGCGCTCCTCGCCGTACAACCCCGTCCTGGAACCGCTGCTGCGGATAGTGCGCAGCAATGACCCCAAGATCGAGACTTCCACGCTCCGCCAGATCGAGCGCGCCTACCAGGTGGCCGAGCGCTGGCACCGCGGCCAGAAGCGCAAGAGCGGCGACCCGTACATCACCCACCCGCTCGCCGTCACCACCATCCTCGCCGAGCTGGGCATGGACCCGGCGACGCTGATGGCCGGGCTGCTGCACGACACCGTCGAGGACACCGAGTACGGCCTGGACACCCTGCGCCGCGACTTCGGCGACCAGGTCGCCCTCCTCGTCGACGGCGTCACCAAGCTCGACAGGGTCAAGTTCGGCGAGGCCGCGCAGGCCGAGACCGTGCGCAAGATGGTCGTCGCCATGGCCAAGGACCCGCGCGTCCTGGTCATCAAACTCGCCGACCGGCTGCACAACATGCGCACCATGCGCTATCTCAAGCGGGAGAAGCAGGAGAAGAAGGCCCGCGAGACCCTCGAGATCTACGCGCCCCTGGCCCACCGCCTGGGCATGAACACCATCAAGTGGGAGCTGGAGGACCTCGCCTTCGCGATCCTCTACCCCAAGATGTACGACGAGATCGTGCGGCTCGTCGCCGAGCGCGCGCCCAAGCGTGACGAGTACCTCGCCATAGTGACCGACGAGGTCCAGTCCGATCTGCGGGCCGCCCGCATCAAGGCCACCGTCACCGGCAGGCCGAAGCACTACTACAGCGTCTACCAGAAGATGATCGTCCGCGGCCGTGACTTCGCGGAGATCTACGACCTGGTCGGCATCCGCGTTCTCGTGGACAGTGTCCGCGACTGCTACGCGGCGCTCGGCACCGTGCACGCGCGATGGAACCCGGTCCCCGGCCGGTTCAAGGACTACATCGCGATGCCCAAGTTCAACATGTACCAGTCGCTGCACACCACGGTGATCGGTCCCAACGGCAAGCCCGTCGAGCTGCAGATTCGTACCTTCGACATGCACCGCCGTGCCGAGTACGGCATCGCGGCGCACTGGAAGTACAAGCAGGAGCCCTCCGCCGGTGTCTCCAAGGTGCGTACCGACGTACCGAAGAGGGCCGGCAAGGACGACCACATCAATGACATGGCGTGGCTGCGCCAACTGCTCGACTGGCAGAAGGAGACGGAGGACCCCAGCGAGTTCCTGGAGTCGCTGCGCTTCGACCTCTCCCGCAACGAGGTCTTCGTCTTCACGCCGAAGGGCGACGTGATAGCGCTGCCGGCGGGCGCCACTCCCGTCGACTTCGCGTACGCCGTGCACACCGAGGTCGGCCACCGGACCATAGGGGCGCGGGTCAACGGGCGGCTCGTCCCGCTCGAATCGACCCTCGACAACGGCGACCTGGTGGAGGTCTTCACCTCCAAGGCCGAAGGAGCCGGGCCTTCACGCGACTGGCTGGGCTTCGTCAAGTCGCCCCGGGCCCGCAACAAGATCCGCGCGTGGTTCTCCAAGGAGCGCCGCGAGGAGGCCATCGAGCACGGCAAGGACGCCATCGCGCGGGCCATGCGCAAGCAGAACCTGCCGATCCAGCGCATCCTCACCGGCGACTCGCTCGTCACACTGGCGCACGAGATGCGCTACCCGGACATCTCGTCCCTCTACGCGGCGATCGGCGAGGGCCATGTGGCCGCGCAGGGTGTCGTGCAGAAGCTGGTGCAGGCCCTCGGCGGCGAGGAGGCCGCCAGCGAGGACATCGCCGAGAGCACACCGCCCACGCACGGCGGCCGCAGCAAGCGCCGCGCCAACGCTGATCCCGGCGTGGTCGTCAAGGGCGTCGAGGACGTCTGGGTCAAGCTCGCCCGCTGTTGTACGCCCGTCCCCGGCGACCCCATCATCGGCTTCGTCACCCGCGGATCCGGCGTATCGGTTCACCGGGCGGACTGCGTCAACGTCGACTCGCTCTCGCAGCAGCCGGAGCGCATCCTCGAGGTCGAATGGGCCCCGACCCAGTCGTCCGTCTTCCTGGTCGCCATCCAGGTCGAGGCGCTCGACCGGTCCAGGCTCCTCTCGGACGTCACCCGCGTCCTGTCCGACCAGCACGTCAACATCCTGTCGGCGGCCGTCCAGACCTCCCGCGACCGGGTGGCCACCTCGCGCTTCACCTTCGAGATGGGCGACCCGAAGCATCTCGGGCATGTGCTGAAGGCGGTGCGGGGCGTGGAGGGCGTCTACGACGTGTACCGCGTGACCTCGGCCCGCAGCGGGGCCTGAGCGCGGGCCGTAGCCCTGCATGAGGCGGCCCCGGTACGCGATGCGTACCGGGGCCGCCTTTCTGGCGCATCAGTCGTCGACCGAGGAATCCCGGCGGCGGACCACCACATCCGCGGGAGCGGCCGATGGCACCTCCGGCCCCGCTGGGGCCCAGGGAGGTTCGGCCGCCGGGGGCCCTCTTCAGCCGCCGAACTCCTCCAGGCCCTTCAGCGCCTGGTCGAGCAGCGCCTGCCGGCCCTCGAGCTCCTTGGCGAGCTTGTCCGCCTTGGCGTTGTTGCCCGCCGCGCGCGCCGCGTCGATCTGCCCGCGCAGCTTGTCCACGGCCGCCTGGAGCTGGCCCGTCAGACCCGCGGCACGCGCACGCGCCTCAGGGTTCGTCCGGCGCCACTCGTTCTCCTCGGTCTCCTGCAGGGCCCGCTCCACCGCGTGCATCCGGCCCTCGACCTTGGGCCGGGCGTCACGCGGTACATGGCCGATGGCTTCCCAGCGCTCGTTGATGGACCGGAAGGCGGCTCGCGCGGCCTTGAGGTCCGTCACCGGCACCAGCTTCTCGGCCTCGGCGGCGAGCTCCTCCTTGAGCTTGAGGTTCTCGCCCTGCTCGGCGTCCCGCTCGGCGAAGACCCCGCTGCGCGCGGCGAAGAAGACGTCCTGGGCGCCGCGGAAACGGTTCCACAGGTCGTCCTCGGCGTCGCGCTGGGCGCGGCCTGCCGCCTTCCACTCCGCCATCAGCTCGCGGTAGCGGGCGGCCGTCACAGCCCAGTCGGTGGAACCGGAGAGCGACTCGGCCTCGGTGACCAGCTTCTCCTTGGCCTTACGGGCCTCCTCGCGCTGCGCGTCCAGCGAGGCGAAGTGCGCCTTGCGGCGCTTGGAGAACGCGGAGCGCGCGTGCGAGAAACGGTGCCACAGCTCGTCGTCGGACTTCCGGTCGAGCCGGGGAAGGCCCTTCCAGGTGTCCACCAGCGCGCGCAGCCGCTCGCCCGCTGCGCGCCACTGCTCGCTCTGCGCCAGCTCCTCGGCCTCGGTGACGAGCGCCTCCTTGGCGTGCCGTGCCTCGTCGTTCTGCTTCGCCTTCTGGACCTTGCGCTCCTCGCGGCGCTTGTCCACCGTCGCGACGAGAGCGTCGAGGCGGACACGCAGCGCGCCGAGGTCACCCACGGCGTGATGCTCGTCCACCTGCTGACGCAGATGATCGATGGCGGTCTGGGCGTCCTTGGCCGAGAGATCGGTGGTCTTCACCCGCCGCTCGAGGAGGCCGATCTCGACCACCAAGCCCTCGTACTTGCGCTCGAAATAGGCCAGCGCCTCCTCGGGAGTGCCCGCCTGCCACGATCCGACGACCTGCTCGCCATCGGCAGTACGCACGTACACGGTGCCCGTCTCATCGACACGGCCCCACGGGTCGCTGCTCACAGCGCCTCCTCCACCTGATGCCCGCAAAGGGGTTTTGCCCCCGGGCATCGTCCACAGTTTCCTGGGGCGGGCTGCCCGCCCGCCCTGCACAACGCCAATCTAGGCGACCGGCCGCCCGGCTGTCCGCACTCAGCGCGGCCGAAATTCCCCGGCTCACACCTTCGTGACGGCCGCCTTCTCAATGGTGACGGCCTTCTTCGGGGCGCCGTCCTGTGCCCCGCCGGCGACTCCGGCCTTCGCCAGTTCCTGGACGACCTTCAGGCCCTCGTCATCCATCTTTCCGAACGGCGTGTAGCTGGGCGGCAGTTTCGTCTCCTTGTAGACGAGGAAGAACTGACTGCCTCCGCTGTGCGGCTGGCCGGTATTGGCCATCGCCACCGTTCCGGCCGGATAGGTCACCGTGCCGTCGGCGCCCGCCTTGCCCAGCGCGGTCAGATTCTCGTCGGGGATCGTGTAGCCGGGCCCGCCCATGCCGTCGCCCTTCGGGTCACCGCACTGCAGCACGAAAATGCCCTGTGTGGTCAGCCGATGACACTTCGTACTGTTGAAGTATCCCTTGTCCGCGAGGGACTTGAAGGAGTTCACGGTGTGCGGGGTCTTCGCCGCGTCCATCGCGATCTCGATGTCGCCCTCGTTCGTCTTGAGCGACATCGAGTACTTCGCCGCCTTGTCGATCGCCATGGCGGGCTCGGGGGTGGTGCTCTCGCTCTTGGACGGGGTGGCGCTGGGGGACTGGCTGTCCTCCACCGAGTCACTGGCCTCGGTGTCCCCGTCGGAGAGCCCCACAGAGGCGTAGGCGGCGCCCCCGGCGAGGACGAGGACGACCGCAGCCGCGATGATCGCGTTCCGCTGCTTCGCCTTCCGGGACTTCTGCCGACGCTGCTGCTGGCGCTCGAACTTCTCCCTGGCGAGCTGACGCCGCCGCTGATCGCTGCTGACCACCGGGTCTTCTCCTTGTGTCTCGCGTGATGCCGACCGGCCGAGTGTGCCCCGTACCGTATACGGGTTGGCTGTGGGACGAGCGGCGCCGGTAGGCTCTGAACTGCTGCAATTCAATACAGCTTTATCCCTCTCGACGACCACACCGAGGACGATCGTGCTTATTGCCGGGTTCCCCGCAGGAGCCTGGGGGACCAACTGTTACCTGGTCGCCCCGGCCGCAGGCGAGGAGTGCGTGATCATCGACCCGGGCCACCAGGCGGCCGAGGGAGTCGAAGAAGCGCTTGCGAAGCATCGGCTCAAGCCTGTCGCCGTCGTGCTCACGCATGGCCACATCGACCATGTCGCCTCTGTCGTCCCGGTATGCGGCGCCCATGACGTACCGGCGTGGATCCACCCCGCGGACCGGTACATGATGAGCGACCCGGAGAAGGCGCTGGGCCGGTCGATCGGGATGCCGCTGATGGGCGAGCTGACCGTGGGAGAGCCGGACGATGTCAAGGAGCTGGCCGACGGCGTCGAGCTGCGCCTCGCCGGCCTCGACTTCTCCGTCGCGCACGCGCCCGGCCATACCAAGGGGTCGGTGACGTTCCGGATGCCCGAGACCGATGACATTCCGTCGGTCTTCTTCTCGGGCGATCTGCTCTTCGCCGGCTCCATCGGACGCACGGACCTGCCCGGCGGCGACCACGCCGAGATGCTCGAGTCGCTGGCGCGTGTGTGCCTGCCGCTCGACGACTCGACCGTGGTGCTGTCCGGCCACGGCCCCCAGACGACCATCGGCCGCGAGCGTGCCACCAATCCGTATGTGCGGGATGTGGCCGCCGGCCTCGGGAGCGCAGCAGCTCCCCGACGAGGAATGTGACGAGAGTTTCCGTGAGCACCTTTCAGGCCCCCAAGGGCACGTACGACCTGATTCCGCCGACGTCCGCGGTGACCCTCGCGGTGCGTGAGGCGATCTCCGCACCGCTGAAGAACTCCGGCTACGGCTACATCGAGACGCCCGGATTCGAGAACGTCGAGCTGTTCTCGCGCGGTGTCGGCGAATCCACCGACATCGTCTCCAAGGAGATGTACGCCTTCGAGACCAAGGGCGGCGACAAGCTGGCGCTGCGTCCCGAAGGCACCGCGTCCGTGCTGCGCGCGGCGCTGGAGGCCAACCTCCACAAGGCCGGCAACCTGCCGGTGAAGCTCTGGTACTCGGGCTCGTACTACCGCTACGAGCGCCCGCAGAAGGGCCGCTACAGGCACTTCTCGCAGGTCGGCGCGGAAGCGATCGGCGTGGAAGACCCGGCGTTGGACGCCGAGCTGATCATCCTGGCCGACCAGGCGTACCGCTCGCTCGGCCTGCGTGATTTCCGCATCCTGCTGAACTCGCTGGGCGACAAGGAGTGCCGCCCCGTCTACCGGGACGCGCTTCAGGGCTTTCTGCGCGCGCTCGAGCTGGACGAGGACACCCGGCGCCGGATCGAGATCAACCCGCTGCGGGTCCTGGACGACAAGCGCGCGGAGGTCCAGAAGCAGCTGGTGGGCGCGCCGCTGCTGCGTGACTACCTGTGCGACGCGTGCAAGGCGTACCACGAGGAGGTGCGTGAGCTGCTGACCGCGGCGGGCGTCACGTACGAGGACGACGAGAAGCTGGTGCGCGGGCTCGACTACTACACGCGCACGACTTTCGAGTTCGTCCACGACGGTCTCGGCTCGCAGTCCGCGGTGGGCGGCGGCGGCCGCTACGACGGCCTCTCCGAGATGATCGGCGGCCCGGCGCTGCCGTCGGTCGGCTGGGCGCTCGGCGTGGACCGTACGGTCCTGGCGCTGGAGGCGGAGGGCATCGAGCTCGAACTCCCGTCCACCACGAGCGTGTTCGCGGTCCCGCTCGGCGAGGAGGCGCGCCGCGTGCTGTTCGCTCTCGTCACGGAGCTGCGCAAGGCCGGTGTCGCGGCGGACTTCTCGTACGGCGGGAAGGGCCTCAAGGGCGCCATGAAGAGCGCGAACCGCTCGGGGGCGCGCTACACGCTCGTGGCCGGTGAGCGCGATCTCGCGGAGGGCGTGGTCCAGCTCAAGGACATGGAGAGCGGCGAGCAGTCGCCGGTGGCTCTGGCGGACGCGGTGACCGTCATCCGCGAACGCCTGGTCTGACGTTTTTGCCGGGGCGCTGCCCCGGACCCCCCGGAGGGCGTACGGGGGTCCGGGGCAGCGCGACGCCTTCTGCTCAAGGGCCACCATCGTGATGATCTCTTCGGGATTATGCGATTTCGGGTCGTAACGGGCTAAATGCGACACCGTCTCATGGGCCGTCAACTCCGCGGGTGCGGATTCGTCCTGCCAAAGGAGGCCGATACGGGAGCGCCGGAGGCGGTTCCCGGTCGCGGGATCCGCGCCCCGCGGACGGTCACCTCGCCCGCATACCGCGCGCGAGGCCCCTCGAGGATCTCCACCATCGCGCTCCTGCCCGCCCCGTCCGGGCGGCGGACGCCGAAGGCCTCACCCTGCCCGGATGCCCTGGTCCAGGCCGTCCACGGCGGACGGTTCGCCGTACCGCTCGCGAAGTCCGTGCACGTTCACCGCGAGTTCTGTCAGGGTGACGAGCTTGCTCCCGGAGGTGAGCAGTCCGGGTCGGCAGTCCGTACATCCTTATGTCCATCGAACGGTGGACACAGGGGCGGGTGCGGCAGAATGACCCTGCCCCAGCAGGCTACTGAGCGATGGATCGGCGATATGAAGACTGCACCTGTTGACGACGTGTCCTCCGGCCGGCAGGCCGACGGCTCCAAGGGCACGATCGGTGGCAGTCGTGCCTTCGCATGGCTGCTGGTGATCACGGGTGCGGCCGGGCTGCTGGCCTCATGGGTGATCACGATCGACAAGATCAAGCTGGCGGAGGATCCGTCGTTCACGCCCGGCTGCAGTCTGAATCCGGTCGTTTCCTGCGGCAACATCATGAAGAGCGAGCAGGCCGCGGCGTTCGGGTTCCCGAATCCGATGATGGGTCTGGTGGCGTACTCGATGGTGATCGCCATCGGGGTCGCACTGCTGGCCGGGGCCCGCTACCGCCGCTGGTACTGGCTCGGTCTCAACGCCGGCTGTCTCTTCGGCGTCGGGTTCTGCACCTGGCTGCAGTACCAGTCGCTGTACAACATCAACTCGCTGTGCCTGTGGTGCTCGCTGGCCTGGGTCGCCACGATCGTGATGTTCTGCTATGTCACCCTGCACAACATCCGGCATTACGTCATCAAGGTCCCGGAGGGGCTGCGAAAGGGCCTGCTGGAGTTCCACTGGATGCCGCCGGTGCTGTGGATCGGGATCATCGGGATGCTGATCCTGACCCGCTGGTGGGACTTCTGGACCGGCTGACCCGGCCGGACGGCGCTGTCAGTGCCCTGACATAGGCTTCACAGCGTGGAGCCCGACCTCTTTACCGCCGCAGCCGAAGAACGCCAGGAGAAGGATCCGTCCAGCAGCCCACTGGCCGTTCGGATGCGTCCGCGCACCCTCGACGAAGTCGTCGGCCAGCAGCATCTGCTGAAGCCGGGATCGCCGCTGCGCCGGCTCGTCGGCGAAGGCGGCGGCGGCCCCGCCGGTCCCTCGTCCGTGATCCTCTGGGGCCCGCCCGGCATCGGCAAGACGACCCTCGCGTATGTCGTCTCCAAGGCCACCAACAAGCGCTTTGTGGAGCTCTCCGCGATCACCGCGGGCGTCAAGGAGGTCCGGGCGGTCATCGAGGGAGCCCGCCGCGCCGCCGGCGGCTTCGGCAAGGAGACCGTCCTCTTCCTCGACGAGATCCACCGTTTCTCCAAGGCGCAGCAGGACTCCCTGCTGCCCGCCGTGGAGAACCGCTGGGTCACGCTGATCGCCGCCACCACCGAGAATCCGTACTTCTCGATCATCTCCCCGCTGCTGTCCCGCTCCCTGCTGCTCACGCTGGAATCGCTCACGGACGAGGATCTGACCGGACTGCTGCGACGGGCGCTCACCGACGAACGCGGCCTGGGCGGCGTGGTCGCACTCCCGGAGGACTCCGAGGCGCATCTGCTGCGGATTGCGGGCGGCGACGCCCGCCGGGCGCTGACCGCGCTCGAGGCCGCGGCCGGCGCGGCCATGGACAAGAGCGAGAAGGCGATCAGCCTCCAGACGCTGGAGGAGACCGTCGACCGCGCCGCGGTGAAGTACGACCGCGACGGCGATCAGCACTACGACGTGGCGAGCGCTCTCATCAAATCCATCCGCGGCTCCGATGTGGACGCCGCGCTGCACTATCTGGCGCGCATGATCGAGGCGGGGGAGGACCCGCGGTTCATCGCCCGCCGGCTGATGATCTCGGCGAGCGAAGACATTGGCCTCGCGGACCCGACGGCTCTGCCGACCGCGGTCGCCGCCGCCCAGGCGGTGGCCATGATCGGTTTCCCCGAGGCGGCCCTCACCCTCAGCCACGCCACCATCGCGCTGGCGCTGGCCCCCAAGTCGAACGCTGCCACCACCGCGATCGGCGCCGCGCTCGCGGACGTACGGAACGGACTGGCCGGAGCGGTCCCGCCGCATCTTCGCGACGGCCACTACAAGGGGGCGGCCAAGCTCGGCCATGCCCAGGGCTATGTCTATCCGCACGATGTGCCGGGTGCGATCGCCGCCCAGCAGTACGCCCCGGACGCGGTGCACGGCAAGCGCTACTACGAGCCCACGCGGTACGGCGCGGAGGCGCGCTATGCCGATGTGGTCGAGAAGGTGCGCGAGCGGCTGCGCCCGGAAGGCCAGGCCGAGGGGCGGTGACATCCGGCGCACCTGCGCCGGTCAGTGCGAAGCGGCCCCGAAGAGCGTGTGCATCGCCCGGCGCAGCTCGGTGACATCGCGTACCGGATCGGGAAATTCGAAGCGCGCGTCGAAGCACGGCTCGCCCACGAACCGCACCCGCAGTCCGAACCGGTCCAGTGCCAGGGGCACCGCACGCTGCCGGTTCGCGCCGCCCGCCCTGTCCGCCCGGTCGCCGAGCAGCCCGCACAGCTCCTGCACCTGCTCGCCGTGCGCGGAGTGCAGATGCTGCAGCAGGTCGGCCTCGTGCGTCACGAGAGGATCGACGGACGCCTGCGCGAACTCCTCCGGCTCGACGCTCTCCGCGCCCCACAGATCGTCGACGCAGGCCTCGCCCACCTCGAGCCGCAGCATCATGGAGCCGGGCTCGGCCAGGCCGGGTACGCAGGTGAGCCAGCCGGAGACCCAGGCGCGGCCGCGGATACGATGGGGCACGGACACCGGGGCGACGTCGGTGATCTCCAGCACGGCGGACAGTTCATCGTCCTGGGCGTGCGTGGCGGCCCGCACAGCCGGTGAGTCCGCGGGAAACAGCAGGAACACCTCGCCGTCCTGCCCCACGACCCGCGCCCGAGGTGTGAGCTGGTCAGGACGTGCTCCGTCCAGCCCGGGGATGAGCACTACCGCGGAGCATGTACTCTGTACGAGAGTTCGTGTGCGCTCGGCTGCTGACGGCATCCGAGTGATTTCAAGCCCGCTGGGACGCGGCTGACCATGAGCTGATCGGACCTCCGTCGCTTCGACGCTCTGTGAATCGTCGACGTTCTTTGTGCTGTCCGTGATGCGCTTGGTGTTCCCAGGGCGAGACATGCGATCTCCTTGAGTAAGGTGAGCCTAACCTAACCTACAATGGAGGTCTGGAGAACGTGCCTAACCAGTCGCGTCCCAAGGTCAAGAAGTCACGCGCGCTCGGTATCGCGCTGACGCCGAAGGCTGTCAAGTACTTCGAAGCCCGCCCCTACCCGCCGGGCGAGCACGGCCGTGGCCGCAAGCAGAACTCTGACTACAAGGTGCGTCTGCTCGAGAAGCAGCGTCTGCGCGCCCAGTACGACATCAGCGAGCGGCAGATGGCGCGTGCCTACGACCGCGCCAAGAAGGCCGAGGGCAAGACCGGCGACGCGCTGGTCATCGAGCTCGAGCGCCGCCTCGACGCCCTGGTCCTGCGTTCGGGCATCGCCCGCACCATCTACCAGGCCCGTCAGATGGTCGTGCACGGCCACATCGAGGTCAACGGTGGCAAGGTCGACAAGCCGTCGTTCCGCGTCCGTCCCGACGACGTGGTGATGGTCCGCGAGCGCAGCCGCGAGAAGTCGCTCTTCCAGGTCGCGCGTGAGGGTGGCTTCGCCCCCGACGGCGAGACCCCCCGCTACCTGCAGGTCAACCTGAAGGCCCTGGCGTTCCGCCTGGACCGTGACCCGCAGCGCAAGGAAGTTCCGGTCATCTGCGACGAGCAGCTGGTCGTCGAGTACTACGCCCGCTGATCAAGGCGCAGTAGCTCACAGCGCTACAGCCCGCCGCTTCCCCGCCCCTACCGGTGGAGGAGCCGGCGGGCTCTCGCGTTTCCAAGGGCCGGGCCGGCGGACGGGCCGCACGCCGCCGGCCCGTCTGTGCGGGCGCGGCCTTCCCGTACGCAGGGCCACAAAGGAGCGATGGCCGCCTCGCTCGGAACACGCGGCGTACCGACGTACAAGCACTCCGTACAATCGGTTTGCGCAACTCCCCCTCCTCCCTTCTGCCCACCCGGAATCCGGTAGGGGGCTCGACCGTGGGCGCGATAGGGTCGGAGGACGATTTTCGAGGACCCATCGACGAGCAGAGAGCGGTGCAGAGTGACCGGTGGAGAGGTTGCCGGGATCCTGGTGGCCGTCTTCTGGGCGATTCTGGTCTCCTTCCTCGCCGTGGTGCTGGTGAGGCTGGCCCAGACGCTCAGGGCGACCACCGAACTCGTGGCGGAAGTGACCGAGCAGGCGGTGCCGCTGCTGGCCGACGCCTCCGCGACGGTGCGCAACGCGCAGACCCAGCTCGACCGGGTCGACGCCATCGCGACGGACGTCCAGGAAGTCACCTCCAACGCCTCGGCGCTCTCGACGACCGTCGCCTCGACCTTCGGCGGCCCGCTGGTCAAGGTCGCCGCCTTCGGCTACGGCGTACGCCGGGCCATGAGCCGCAAGAGCGATGACACGCCGGCCGCGGCGCCGTCCCGTCGTGCGGTGATCGCCGGCCGCACCGTGCCGGCCGCCCGGCGCAAGAAGCGGAAAGGCTGACGCTCGATGTTCCGCCGTACCTTCTGGTTCACCGCGGGCGCCGCAGCCGGCGTCTGGGCCACCACCAAGGTCAACCGCAAGCTCAGGCAGCTGACCCCCGAGAGCCTCGCCGCGCAGGCCGCGAACAAGGCGATCGACGCGGGCCACAAGCTCAAGGACTTCGCCCTCGACGTCAGGGCCGGCATGGTCCAGCGCGAGGCCGAACTGGGCGAGGCGCTGGGCCTGGAGACTTCCGCCGAGCCCGAACTCCCCGCGCAGCGACGCTTCGCTGCCATCGACCGACCGAAGCACCCGTACAACTCGTACCCCTCGCACAACCGGAATGAGGACCACTGATGGAGTCGGCTGAAATCCGCCGCCGCTGGCTGAGCTTCTTCGAGGAGCGCGGGCACACCGTCGTGCCTTCGGCGTCGCTCATCGCGGACGACCCGACTCTGCTGCTGGTCCCCGCGGGCATGGTGCCGTTCAAGCCGTACTTCCTCGGTGAGGCCAAGCCGCCCGCCCCGCGCGCTACCAGCGTGCAGAAGTGCGTCCGCACGCCGGACATCGAAGAGGTCGGCAAGACCACTCGCCACGGCACGTTCTTCCAGATGTGCGGCAACTTCTCCTTCGGGGACTACTTCAAGGAAGGCGCCATCACCTACGCCTGGGAGCTGCTGACCAGCTCTGTGGCCGACGGTGGCTTCGGCCTGGACCCCGAGCGGCTCTGGATCACGGTCTACCTCGACGACGACGAGGCCGAGCAGATCTGGCGGGACAAGATCGGCGTGCCGCCCGAGCGCATCCAGCGCCTCGGCAAGAAGGACAACTTCTGGTCCATGGGCGTCCCCGGACCCTGTGGCCCCTGCTCCGAGATCAACTACGACCGTGGCCCGGAGTTCGGCGAAGAGGGCGGCCCGGCCGTCAACGACGAGCGCTATGTGGAGATCTGGAACCTGGTCTTCATGCAGTACGAGCGCGGCGCCGGCGAGAGCAAGGAAGACTTCCCGATCCTCGGTGACCTGCCGTCGAAGAACATCGACACCGGCCTCGGCCTCGAACGCCTCGCGATGATCCTGCAGGGCGTACAGAACATGTACGAGACCGACACCCTGCGCGTCGTCATGGACAAGGCCACCGAGCTGACCGGCGTCCGCTACGGCGCCGACCACGGCTCGGACGTCTCGCTGCGCGTGGTCGCCGACCACATCCGCACGTCCGCGATGCTCATCGGCGACGGCGTCACCCCCGGCAACGAGGGCCGCGGCTATGTGCTGCGCCGCATCATGCGCCGCGCCATCCGCAATATGCGGCTGTTGGGCGCCACCGGACCGGTCGTCGCCGAACTCGCCGGCACGGTCATCACGACCATGGGCGAGCAGTACCCGGAGCTGATCACCGACCGCAAGCGGATCGAGACCGTCGCCGTCGCCGAGGAGGCCGCCTTCCTCAAGGCCCTCAAGGGCGGCACCAACATCCTCGACACCGCGATCACCGACACCAAGGCCGGCGGCGGCACGGTCCTCGCCGGCGAAAAGGCGTTCCTGCTCCACGACACCTGGGGCTTCCCGATCGACCTCACCCTGGAGATGGCCGCCGAGCAGGGGCTGTCCGTGGACGAGGACGGCTTCCGGCGCCTGATGAAGGAGCAGCGGGACAAGGCCAAGGCCGACGCCAAGGCCAAGAAGACCGGTCACGCCGACCTGTCCGCCTACCGCTCGGTCGCCGACAGCTCCGGCTCCACCGAGTTCACCGGCTACTCCGCCACCGAGGGCGAGTCGACGATCGTCGGCCTGCTGGTCGACGGTGTCCCGTCGCCCGCCGCCACCGAGGGCGACGAGGTCGAGGTCGTGCTCGACCGCACGCCTTTCTACGCCGAGGGCGGCGGCCAGCTCGCCGACCAGGGCCGTATCAAGCTCGACACGGGCGCCGTCATCGAGATCCGCGATGTGCAGCAGCCCGTCCCGGGTGTCAGCGTGCACAAGGGTTCGGTGCAGGTCGGCGAGGTGACGGTCGGCTCCACCGCCTACGCCGCCATCGATACCAACCGCCGCCGTGCCATCGCCCGCGCCCACAGCGCCACGCACCTCACGCACCAGGCGCTGCGCGACGCCCTCGGCCCGACGGCCGCCCAGGCCGGTTCGGAGAATTCGCCGGGCCGCTTCCGCTTCGACTTCGGCTCGCCCGCCGCCGTACCCGGCACGGTCCTCACCGATGTCGAGCAGAAGATCAACGAAGTCCTCGCCCGTGAACTCGACGTCCAGGCCGAGGTCATGAGCATCGACGAGGCCAAGAAGCAGGGCGCCATCGCCGAGTTCGGCGAGAAGTACGGCGAGCGCGTGCGCGTCGTCACCATCGGCGACTTCTCCAAGGAGCTCTGCGGCGGTACGCATGTGCACAACACCTCCCAGCTGGGACTGGTGAAGCTGCTCGGCGAGTCGTCGATCGGCTCCGGAGTGCGCCGTATCGAGGCTCTCGTGGGCGTCGACGCCTACAACTTCCTCGCCAAGGAGCACACGGTCGTTGCCCAGCTCCAGGAGCTGGTCAAGGGTCGTTCCGAGGAGCTCCCCGAGAAGATCTCCGGCATGCTCGCCAAGCTCAAGGACGCCGAGAAGGAGATCGAGAGGTTCCGCGCCGAGAAGGTGCTGCAGGCCGCCGCCGGTCTCGCTTCGGGTGCCAAGGACGTACGGGGCCTGGCTCTGGTCACCGGTCAGGTGCCGGACGGCACCGGCGCCGACGATCTGCGCAAGCTGGTCCTCGACGTCCGCGGCCGCATCCCGGGCGACCGCCCCGCGGTCGTGGCCCTGTTCTCCGTCGCCAACGGCCGCCCGGTCACGGTCATCGCCACCAACGAGGCCGGCCGCGAGCGTGGCCTCAAGGCCGGTGACCTCGTCCGTGCCGCCGCCAAGACCCTCGGCGGCGGCGGTGGCGGCAAGCCGGACGTCGCCCAGGGCGGCGGCCAGAACCCGGCTGCCATCGGCGACGCCGTGGCGGCCGTCGAGCGCCTCGTCGCCGAGACGGCCTGACGCTGATGCGCAGAGGACGCCGTCTCGCGTTCGACGTCGGGGACGCCCGGATCGGGGTCGCCTCGTGCGACCCCGACGGGGTCCTCGCCACGCCGGTGGAGACCGTGCCGGGACGCGATGTCCCGGCCGCCCACCGGCGGCTGCGGCAGCTCGTCGAGGAGTACGAACCGATCGAGGTCATCGTGGGCCTGCCCCGCTCGCTCAGCGGCGGCGAGGGCCCGGCCGCGGTCAAGATCCGCGGCTTCGCACAGGAGCTCGCGCGCGGTATCGCGCCCATTCCGGTCCGACTGGTCGACGAGAGGATGACCACAGTGACGGCCAGTCAGGGACTGCGCGCTTCGGGCGTGAAGTCCAAAAAAGGCCGGTCCGTCATCGACCAGGCTGCCGCTGTGGTGATCCTCCAGAACGCTCTGGAGTCCGAAAGGGCGTCCGGTGAGGCACCTGGGGAGGGCGTCGAAGTGGTTGTCTGATCGCGATACGGTAACGTTCCGCGCGATGCGGTGGTGTTCGAACAGGTGCCGCACAGTAAAGAGTCGGGATGGCTCAACGCCCGCCTCGCGGCCCTAGGGGATCGATGACTGAGTATGGCCGGAGCTCCGGCTCCGAACCGTGGCATCCCGAGGACCCGTTGTACGGGGACCAGGGATGGGGAGGACAGCAGGCTGCAGCCGGCCAGCCTCCGTACGGCGGCCAGCCGCAGCAGCAGTACCCGCAGCAGCCGCAGCAGTACGGCAACCAGCAGGACCCGTACCAGCCGCAGTACGACCAGCACGAGTACGACCAGCAACGGCAGCAGTACGACCAGCAGCAGCAACAGCAGCAACAGCAGTACAACCAGCAACAGCAGTACAACCAGCAGCAACAGCAGCAGTACAACGAACAGCAGCAGTACAACGGCGGCTGGGACACCGGCCAGCACCCGGCCATGCCCTACGGAGCGAGCCCCGGCGACACCTACCGGGGCCCGCAGCCCGGCTACGGCAGCCAGCAGGAGGCCGACTACTACGCCACTCCTGAGGCGTACCCGCCGCCGCAGCCACCCGGCCGGCGCCAGGCCGAGCCGGAGCCCGCCTCCGACTGGGATGCCGAGGCGCAGCAGGAGGAGACCCACCCCTTCTTCACCGGCGACGACGGCCGGGACGCCGACGACGAGTACGACGACGACCCGGGCGAGTCGCGCCGGGGCGGCGGCCGTGAGCGCCGCGGCAAGACCAAGAAGAAGAGCCGCAACGGCTGCGCCTGCCTGGTCGCGTCGCTGATCCTCGTGGGCGGTCTCGGCGGTGCCGGCTACTTCGGCTACCAATTCTGGCAGAGCCATTTCGGTCCGGCCGAGGACTACACCGGCGCCGGAAGCGGCTCGGCCGAGGTCGACATCCCCAAGGGCGCGGGCCTCGGGGAGATCGGCACCATCCTCAAGAAGGCCGGTGTCGTGAAGAGCGCGGGCGCCTTCGTCTCCGCCGCAGACGGAAAGAGCATCGAAGCCGGCGTCTACACGCTTGCGAAGGGCATGTCCGGCAAGAGCGCCGTGGAAGCCATGCTCAACCCTGCCAGCCGCAACAACCTGATCGTCACCCCGGGCAAGCGCAATTCCTGGGTCTACGAGCAGATCGACAAGCGCCTCGGCATCAAGGCGGGAGCCACCGAGGCCGTCGCGAAGGCTAAGGCGAAGACGCTGGGCCTGCCCGAGTGGGCCGATGACAACAAGGACATCAAGGACCCGCTGGAGGGCTTCCTGTACCCCGCGACGTACCCGGTCGCCAAGGGCATGAAGCCGGAAGCCGTCCTTCAGAAGATGGTCGCCCAGGCGAACGAGGCATTCGGCAAGAAGGACCTCAAGGCCGAGGCCGCGAGGCTGGGCCTGAAATCGCCGCTCCAGGTGCTCACTGTCGCGAGCCTCGTCCAGGCCGAAGGCAAGTACAAACACGACTTCGACAAGGTCTCGCGGGTCGTCTACAACCGTCTCGAACCGAACAACGCCGAGACGGTCGGGCGGCTCGAGTTCGACTCGACGATCAACTACATAAAGAGCGGGAGCAAACTCGACCTCGGTGCCGTCGATGACCTGCGGAAGATAAAGGACCCGTACAACACGTATGACATCAAGGGTCTGCCGCCGGGGCCGATCGGCAACCCGGGTCTGGATGCCTTCGGTTCGGCGCTCAAGCCGACGCCCGGCCCCTGGTACTACTTCGTGTCGATCACCGAGGACGAGACGCTCTTCGCGGTCACCAACGCCGAACACGAGCGGAACCGCAAGAAGTACGCAGAGCAGCAGAAGAAGAACGGCCAGTGAGCACTCCGAAGCGCGCGGCGGTCCTCGGATCACCGATCGCCCACTCACTCTCCCCGGTGCTGCACCGGGCGGCCTACGCGGAACTCGGCCTTGCCGACTGGTCGTACGACCGGTTCGAGGTGGACGAGGCGGGGCTGCCGGAATTCGTGGAGGGACTCGATGCCTCCTGGGCCGGGCTGTCGCTGACCATGCCGCTCAAGCGCGCGATCATTCCGCTGCTCCACGGCATCAGCGACACCGCGGCCTCCGTGGAAGCCGTGAACACGGTGGTCTTCACCGAGGACGGCCGCCGTCTCGGCGACAACACCGATATCCCCGGCATGATCGCCGCGCTGCGCGAGCGGGGCGTCGACAAGGTCGGATCGGCCGCGGTGCTGGGCGCCGGCGCGACCGCGTCGTCCGCGCTCGCCGCGCTCTCGCGGATCTGTACGGGACCGGTCACCGCGTATGTACGAAGTGCGGCCCGGGCGCACGAGATGCGCGGCTGGGGCGGGCGGCTCGGCGTCGAGGTGCGTATCGCCGACTGGGCCGAGGCCGCCGCGGCGCTGCGTGCGCCGCTGGTCATCGCCACCACGCCGGCCGGTGCCACGGACGAGCTGGCGTATGCCGTACCGGACCGCCCCGGAACGCTCTTCGACGTGCTGTACGACCCCTGGCCGACCGCACTCGCCGCCGCCTGGTCGCGGCAGGGCGGGGACGTCGTCGGCGGCCTGGACCTCCTGGTCCACCAAGCGGTGCTCCAGGTCGAGCAGATGACGGGGCGGACCCCCGCGCCGCTCAGGGCCATGCGTGCAGCCGGCGAGAAGGCGCTGACCAGCGGCGGAACCGCGTGAATCTCGCGGGGCGCGTCCCGGAGGCCATCATGTGGATCCTCCTGCGCATGGTGCCCCTCCAGGTGTACGCAGGACTGGCCGCCGGTATCGCCCTGATCGTGCTGCTGGTGAAGCTGAGGCGGGCCCGCGCGTCCGGTTGATGGACCGGAGACCGGGTCGCGGCCCGGGACGTGGGAGGATCGAAGGAGGCGGGCCAGGGCCGCGCACCCGGTCGCGCCGTCGCAGTTCCAGGCGCGAGCAGGAGGAGCACCGTTGAGCAGGTTGCGTTGGCTGACGGCGGGGGAGTCGCACGGACCCGCACTGGTGGCGACGCTGGAGGGTCTTCCCGCCGGCGTGCCCATTACCACCGAGATGGTGGCGGACCACCTTGCCCGTCGGCGCCTCGGCTATGGACGCGGTGCGCGGATGAAGTTCGAGCGCGACGAGGTCACCTTCCTCGGTGGCGTGCGCCACGGACTGACCATGGGCTCGCCGGTGGCGGTCATGGTGGGCAACACCGAGTGGCCGAAGTGGGAGCAGGTTATGTCGGCCGACCCGGTCGACCCCGATGAGCTCGCCAAGCTGGCCCGCAACGCGCCTCTGACCCGGCCGCGTCCCGGCCATGCCGACCTGGCCGGCATGCAGAAGTACGCGCTTGAGGAGGCCCGGCCGATCCTGGAGCGGGCCAGCGCCCGCGAGACCGCGGCGCGTGTCGCGCTCGGCGCGGTCGCCCGCTCCTACCTCAAGGAGACGGCGGGCATCGAGATCGTCTCCCACGTCGTCGAACTGGCCGCCGCCAGGGCTCCGTACGGCGTGGTGCCCGTCCCCGCCGACGAGGCGAAGCTCGACGCGGACCCGGTGCGCTGCCTGGACGCCGATGCGTCGAAGGCGATGGTCGCGGAGATCGACCAGGCCCACAAGGACGGCGACACCCTCGGCGGCGTTGTCGAGGTGCTGGCCTACGGCGTGCCGGTCGGTCTCGGCTCGCATGTGCACTGGGACCGGCGCCTCGACGCCCGTCTCGCGGCCGGGCTGATGGGCATCCAGGCCATCAAGGGTGTCGAGGTCGGCGACGGCTTCGAGCTGGCGCGCGTACCCGGGTCGAAGGCCCACGACGAGATCGTGCCGACCGAGGACGGCCTCCGCCGCACGTCCGGCCGCTCCGGCGGTACGGAAGGCGGCATGTCCACCGGTGAACTGCTGCGTGTACGGGCCGCGATGAAGCCGATCGCGACCGTGCCGCGTGCGCTGGCCACCGTCGACGTCGCGACCGGCGAGGTCGCGGCCGCCCACCACCAGCGTTCCGACGTCTGTGCCGTACCGGCCGCCGGGATCGTGGCCGAGGCGATGGTGGCGCTCGTCCTCGCTGACGCGGTCGCCGAGAAGTTCGGCGGCGACAACGTCTCCGAGACCCGCCGCAATGTGCAGTCCTACCTCGACAACCTGCACATCCGGTGAACGCCCCGCTGATCGTCCTGGTCGGGCCCATGGGCTCGGGCAAGTCCACCGTGGGTGAGCTGCTCGCCGAGCGGCTCGGCGTGGCCTACCGGGACACCGACGCCGATATCGTCGCTGCCCAGGGCCGGGAGATCGCGGACATCTTCGTCGACGAGGGCGAGCCGTACTTCCGTGATCTCGAGCGCGAGGCCGTACGGGCCGCCGTGACCGAGCACTCCGGAGTGCTCGCACTCGGCGGCGGCGCGATCCTGGACGACTCGACCCGTGAGCTGCTGGCGGGCCTGCCCGTCGCCTATCTCTCGATGGACGTGGAGGAGGCGGTCCGGCGGGTCGGTCTCAACCAGGCGCGCCCGCTGCTCGCCGTCAATCCGCGCCGTCAGTGGCGGGAGCTGATGGATGCCCGCCGCCATCTCTACACCGAAGTGGCACGCGTCGTCGTGGCCACCGACGACCGCACGCCCGAAGAGGTCGCCCAGGCGGTCCTCGACGCACTGGAGCTGAAAGACGTATGACCGATCAGGCAGTGACCCGAATCCAGGTCGGCGGTACGGACGGCTCCGATCCGTACGAGGTGCTGATCGGCCGGCAACTGCTGGGCGAGCTGCCCGGGCTGATCGGCCCGCGCGCCCAGCGGGTGGCCGTGCTGCACCCCGAGGCGCTCGCCGGCACGGGTGACGCGATCCGTGAGGATCTGGCTTCCCAGGGCTATGAAGTCATCGCCATCCAGCTGCCGAACGCCGAGGAGGCCAAGACCGTCGAAGTCGCGGCGTACTGCTGGAAGGCGCTCGGCCGGACCGGCTTCACCCGCAGCGACATCATCATCGGCGTCGGCGGCGGTGCCACCACCGACGTCGCCGGCTTTGTCGCGGCGACCTGGCTGCGCGGGGTGCGCTGGATCGCCGTCCCGACGACCGTGCTCGGCATGGTCGACGCGGCGGTCGGCGGAAAGACCGGCATTAATACCGCCGAGGGCAAGAATCTCGTCGGGGCCTTCCACCCGCCGGCCGGAGTGCTGTGCGATCTGGCTGCCCTGGACTCGCTGCCGGTCAACGACTACGTCAGCGGCATGGCGGAGATCATCAAGGCCGGTTTCATCGCCGACCCTGCCATCCTCGACCTGGTCGAGGCCGATCCGCAGGGCGCGCGTACGCCCGCGGGGCCGCACACCGCCGAGCTGATCGAGCGTTCCATCCGGGTCAAGGCCGAGGTGGTCTCCAACGACCTCAAGGAATCCGGACTGCGCGAGATCCTCAATTACGGCCACACTCTCGCGCACGCGATCGAGAAGAACGAGCGCTACAAGTGGCGTCACGGCGCTGCCGTCTCGGTCGGCATGGTCTTCGCTGCCGAACTGGGGCGGCTGGCCGGGCGTCTTGACGATGCGACCGCCGACCGGCACCGCTCCGTCCTGGAGTCCGTCGGACTGCCGCTGACGTACCGCGGCGACCAGTGGCCCAAACTCCTGGAGACCATGAAGGTCGACAAGAAGTCCCGCGGCAACCTGCTGCGCTTCATCGTCCTCGACGGTCTCGCCAAGCCCACCGTGCTGGAAGGCCCGGATCCGGCGGTACTGCTCGCAGCCTACGGAGAGGTGTCCGCGTGACCCGTCAGGTGCTGGTACTCAACGGCCCCAACCTCGGGCGGCTCGGCTCCCGCGAGCCCGACGTCTACGGCGCGACCTCCTACGCGGGTCTGGTGGAGACCTGCCAGGAGCTCGGCAAGGAGCTCGGCTTCGACGTCGACGTACGCGAGACGAACGACGAGGGCGAGTTGATCCGCTGGCTGCACGAGGCCGCGGACGGCTCAATTCCGGTCGTTCTCAACCCCGGTGCCTTCACCCACTATTCGTACGGGATGCGCGACGCGGCCGCTCAGCGGACCGCCCCGCTCATCGAGGTGCACATCTCCAACCCGTATACGCGCGAGGTATTTCGGCACACCTCGGTGGTCGCGGCCGTGGCCAGCGGCACGATCGCCGGCTTCGGCATCGGCTCGTACCGCCTCGCGCTGCGCGCGCTGGCCGAAGAATTGACCGGCTGACAGGGCACTTTGGGCCTGCCCCGGCCGTTCCCATCGTGGCGGCCGGGGGAGGTACCGTTCGGTAGCAAGGCGGCCCAGCTGCCGCCTGACCAGCGTCAGTCGTACGAGACGGAGTGGCACCGGATGCAGCAAGCAGTGGGGGCTCCGCTGCCGCCGCCCCACGGACCGGGGCACGGACCTGCCGGATGGACACACGGTGCCCAGCACCCGGGGCATGCGCAGGGGGCTCCCGCCGGACCGCCGCGGGGCGCGCCCGCCGGCCCTCCGCCGCAGGGCCCTCCGCCGCCGCAGGGCCCGCCCCACGGCGGCTGTCCC
>NZ_JBSFUK010000038.1:0-44245 GCF_053591755.1 Streptomyces sp. NPDC002926 | reverse complement strand
CCCTCGCGATCCGGATCGCGAGGGGCCACAGTGGCGCGTGCGTCAGACGTCGATGCCCTTCAGGTAGGTGGCGAAGGTCTGGAGCCCCGGGTGGGCCGCGCGCAGGGCGGCGATGTCCGCCCGGTAGCCGTGGTCCTGGAACCACTCGAACATCAGTGAGATCTCGGGGCCGTTGGGGATGTACGGGTTGGCCGCCACCGCGTCGAGCGGCAGTTCCTCGAAGCGGGCCGGCTCACCGGTGCGCTCCGCGAAGGCGCGGGCCACCTCGGTCGCGGTCAGCTCGTCGCCCGCGATCTCCAGCGCACGGCCCAGGTACTCCTGCGGCCGGTCGAAGGCCTCGGCGGCGAAGAAGCCGATGTCGTCGACGGCGATGAACTGCACCCGGGTGTCCGGCTTCAGCGCCAGCTGCACCACCAGCGTCCCGTCGACGCGCTGCGGCCCGTGTGCGGCGAAGTTGTCCATGAAGAACGACGGACGCAGTACGGTCGTCGGTACGCCGAGCTCCTCCAGGTACCGCTCGATGGACCGCTTGGAGTCGAAGTGCGGTACGGAGCTGTGGCGTTCGGCGCCGCCCACGGAGCTGTAGACGACATGCGGCACGCCGGTGTCCCGCGCCGCCCGCGCCAGCGCGCGGCCCTGACGGACCTCGCCGCCCAGCCCGGCCGGCGTCATGAAGTTCTGCACGGAGAAGACACCGGCCACACCGTCCGTCGCCGCCCGCAGCGACGCCTCGTCGTCCAGGTCGCCGCGGACCAGTACCACTCCGAGCTCGGCGAGTGCGCGGGCCCGGTCCGAGGCCGGGTCCCGCACCAGCGCCGCGGTGTCCCGGCCACGCCGGACCAGTTCCCGGGCCACGGCGCCGCCCTGCAGGCCGGTCGCCCCTGTCACCAGCACAGTCATGTCGCTCCCCCTCAGCCGAACAGCGCCGCGTTGTCGGCGGCCCACTCGCGGTACGGACGCGGCTCGCGTCCCGTCAGGTCGTACACCGCGGTCGTGGGCTTGGCCCACGGCACCTCGGCGCTGTGCAGCGCGGCGACATTGCCCACTGCCGCCTCCCGGTCACCGGTGATGCCGGTGAAGACCGCCACCACCTCGTCGGCCGGGGCCACCGTGAAGTCCAGCTTGCGGCCGAGCACTTCGCCCAGGATCCGGGCCTGCTCCTCGGAGCTGAGCGTCTCGGGCCCGGTCAGCGGATACGCCTTCCCCGTGTGCCCCTCCCCGGTCAGCACGGCGACGGCGGACGAAGCGATGTCGTACTCGTCGATGGGCGCGCCCGGGTTGTTGCCGATCCAGCAGCGCACCGCGTTCTTCTCACGGACCGTGCTGATCCACCACGAGGTATTGGCGTGGAACGGCCCCGGACGCAGGAAGGTCCACGGGACGCCGGCCCTCTGGAAGGCCTTCTCGGCGGCACGGTGCTCGTCCGCGATGCCGTGCGGCAGCGGGTGCAGCAGGCTGCCTGAGGAGAGCAGGACGATGCGCGCGCCCGCCTCCTTCGCCGCCGCCGCGACATTCGCGGCCTGGCCCGCCACGTCGCCGGACAGCACGACCAGCGCCGCCTCCACGCCCTCGAAGGCGAGGGCCAGCGAATCGGGGTCGGCAGGGCTGCCTGCGACCACCTCGACATCGTCCGGCAGGCCCGCCTCCTCCGGGTTGCGGCTCAGTGCGCGTACCTGCCGACCCAGCCCGACCAGCTGCCGAACGGCCTCGCGGCCGACCTTGCCGGTTGCTCCGGTGATCAGAATCATGATCAGGCCCGCCAGCCTGTGGCCTCGGGCCACGGGGAGCCGAGCTGCCGGTAGGTGCCCTGGTAGTCGGGCCAGTCGCGGTGGTCGCGGATCTTGCCGTCAACGAAGCGGATCAGATGGATCTGCTCGCCGGAGAAGACCCTCCCGGTCGCCGCCATGCCGACGAGGTCGCCGACGTGACGGCCGTAGAGCACCAGATAGGCACGCACCCAGTCGCCGCGCTCCTCTATCTTCACCTCTTCGAGCCGCGCCTCGTCGGAGAACGTCATCCGCAGCCACTTCACCGCCATCGCGAAGGAGTCCGGACCCCGCAGATCCATGTGCTCCATGGTGGCCGGGTTGAGGTAGTCCGGATGTATGTACTCCGCGACGTCGTCGGTGCTGCCGGTGTTGTACGCCTCCACCATGCGGCGTACGGCGGTGATCTGGCTGCTCATCGCATCCCTTCCATGGGTCTCCCCCGACAGGGGGACCGGGTTTCGCCCCATGGTCCGGTCCCGCGGAGTACGGGGCAACGCTCCTGTAGCGGCTCTCGAACCACGCTCCACCGGCGCCCGTTGGCCCGGTCGCAGGATGGCCTTCCTGCCGTCCGACGGAATCCGGAGCACACTGTGAACACCGCCGCCACAGCCACCACCGCAGCCGACACCTACAAGACGAAAGTCACCGCCGCCTTCAACGGAGCGGCGGCGACCTACGACCGGCTGGGGGTCGAGTTCTTCACACCGATGGGCCGCCGGCTCGTCGAGCTCGCCGCACCGCAGCCGGCGGAGCGGCTGCTCGACGTCGGCTGCGGCCTGGGCGCGACCCTGCTGCCCGCGGCCACCCGGATCGGTCCGGCCGGCCACGCGCTGGGCATCGACATCGCCGAGGCCATGATCGAGGAGGCCGGCCGCGAAGCCGAGCGGCAGTCCATCACCAACATCGAACTGCGGGTGATGGACGGCGAGCACCCCGACCTGCCCGCCCGCTCCTTCGATCTGGTGCTCGGCAGCTACAGCGTGATCTTCCTTCCCGACGCCCGCGCAGCGCTCGCCCGCTATGCCGGGCTGCTGCGCGACGGCGGCAGGATCGCCTTCACCAGCCCGGTCTTCACCCGCGACACCTTCCCCTTCCTGCCGCCGCTGTTCACCGAGTGGATCCCGCTCTCGCTGCTCAGCCACCTCCCCGAGTCCTGGCACCCCGAGCAGCTCCACCGCCAGCTGCACTCCTGGCTGGAGGACCCGGCGGATCTCGAAGCGGCCCTGGCGAAGGCCGGGTTCACCGACGTGCGGATCGTGGACGAGCCGGTCCGGATGACCGCGGCGTCCGGCGAGGACTGGGTCAACTGGTCGCACACCCAGGGCATGCGGCTGCTGTGGCAGCACCTGCCCCAGGACGAGGCGGCGGCGCTGCGCGAGCGGCTGATCGGCGAGCTCGACGCGCTGCGGGACGGCGACGGACCGGTGGAGATCGAGGTGCCGGTGCGGTACGTCACCGCCAAGGCCGCCCGCTGAGGCGCCGGTAGCGGCGGGTGCCGCGGAAGACAGACAGGAGCGGCCCCCTTCCGGGAGCCGCTCCTGTGCCGTACGCGGGCGATGTGCTCAGGTCACCGAGAGCGCGCCGTCCACCGCGAGGACCATGCCGTTGGCGTACGCGGCCTCGGGCCGCGTCAGCTGGACGATCCACCACGCGATGTCCTCGGGGCGGCCGACCCGGCCCGCCGGGATCCGCTCCGCCATCTGGGCCAGGAACGCCTCGTACGCCTCGGCGGGCATTCCGGCCCGTACGCCGACGCCCGTGTCGACCACGCCGGGGGCGATGCCGACCGAGCGGATGCCGCGCGGCGCGAGCTCCACGGCCCATGTGCGGGTGAGGAAGTCGAGTGCCACCTTGGCCATGCCGTACACGGAGTTCTCCGGCCAGGCCCGGCGGCCGAGCGAGCCCGCCGAGCTGACGTTCACCACGGTGCCCCCGGTGGCCTCCAGGGCGTCCAGCGCCTGCTGTGTCAGGAAGAGCGGCGCGATCAGGTTCGTCCCCAGCTGGGCGCGGACCGAGGCGCGGTCCAGGCCGTCAAGTGAGGCGAATCCGGTGACGGCCGCGTTGTTGACCAGCACGTCGAGCCGGCCGAACGCGTCCAGCACGGTGGAGACAATGGCCTTCGGCGCGTCGTGGTCGTGGATGTCCGCCGCCAGCACCCGGATGCCGTCGTACCCCTCGGCGGTCTCCTTGAGAGATCCCTCCGAGCGGCCGACGACCAGCACCTGCGCGCCGTCGTCGGCGAAGGCGCGCGCCGTTGCCCGCCCGATGCCGGTGCCGCCGCCCGTGACGACGACACTCTTCCCTGTGGAGCCCTTGGGGCTTGTGGGGCCCGTGGAGTTCGCCATGATGCCGGTCCCCGTCGTCAGAAGCAGATGGCGGTGTTGACGCCGCGGATGACGGCCTGCTCGGCCTCTTCGCCGAAGTCGCGGTCGCCGAGGGTGAACGACAGCTGGACGCGGATGCCCAGATCACGCGTCGTCGCCGTGAAAGTGGCGTAGCCGGGGATGCCCGCGCCGTGGCCCCACAGGTCGAGGTTGTTGTCGTTCTCCAGCTTCATCAGCCCCAGGCCGTAGCCGATACCCATCGGCAGATTCTTGATCATCTCGGGCGGCAGCGGAGTGGTCATCTCCTTGAACTCCGCCTCGTTCAGCAGCTTTCCGCCGAACAGCGCGACCAGGAACTTGTCCAGATCGGCGGTCGTCGAGATGATCTCGCCCGCACAGCCGGCCTCGGAGGGATTCATCAGCGTCACGTCCTCGGCGACACCGCCGATCTGCATGTAGCCGCGGGCGTGCGGCTCCGGGATGTTCGGGTCGTCGCCCGGCAGCACGGTCTCGTGCAGGCCGACCGGCTCCAGCACGCGGGCCCGGATCTCGTCCGCGTAGGAGTTGCCGGTGACCTCCTTGATCAGCAGGCCGATGATGAAGTAGTTGGTGTTGCAGTACGCGAACGCGGTGCCCGGCTCGAACTCCAGCGGCTTGGCCGCCGCGATGGCGATCAGGTCCTGGGGCTCGTAGTGGTTGTAGCGGTCGCGCAGGAAACGGTCGCCCGGCTTCTGGAAGGAGTCCGAGTAGTTGTACAGACCGCTCGTGTGCTGCAGCAGATTGCGGATGCTGATCTTCTCGCCGTAGGGCAGCAGCCCCGGCAGGTAGCTCTCCACGCTCCGGTCGAGGTCGATCTTTCCCTCGGCGACGAGCTGGAGCACTACCACGGCCACGAACGGCTTGGTGATGCAGGAGATCCGGAACCGGCCGTTCTCGGGGACCGGGCGGTCCGTGCCGAGCTCCGCGATGCCGGAGGTGACGACGAACGAGTCGTCCCCCCGCGTCACCCGGAACTGAACGCCCCCGGCGCCCGCCTCGATGAGCCGGTCCGCGGCGCGCTGCACGGCATCCTGATGGGCCGAAACCACGGGCCGGGTGATCGTCGTCTGCGTCATATCGGCAAACCCCCACGGGTATTGAGTCGGTTCATGTGCTCTACGGGTCTTTTCCTGTACCGAGGAGAGGCTGTACGGCCGCGATGGAGGTACGGCCGGGCGCCGCTGGAGGACCGCTCAGGCGAGGTCGTCGCGGGTGACCTTGCGGGTCGACACCTGGAGCGCGCCGTCCGACCGGACCAGCACGTCCTCGCACACGCACACGCGGTGCACCTTCGACTCGCCGCCGATCTGCGAGGCGTACACGGTGGTGTACGAGCGCACATCCACGGCGCCGTCCGGGCGCTCGGTGACATCGAACATGCCCATGAAGTGCCGGTGCCGCTGGCCGGCCTCGGCCAGCTGCGCCGTGGTGCGCCGGACGGCCGCGATCAGGCCGGGGCGGCCGCGCACCGGCTCGGGCAGCGTCGGCACGTCGAAGGACGCGTCCTCGGTGAAGGTCTCCGCCCACAGCTCGGCCTCGGCGAGGTCGAGCAGCTGCATCTGGTGCGCGTAGAACTGCTGCACCTGCGCATAGAGCGCAGCCTGCTGCGTGGCGGTCGGGGCGATGGCGGTCATCGGCGTTCTCCGTTCCCTTGTCTGCCCGCCACCCTCTGCGGCCCGGATCGAGCGGCCTTGGAAGATTCCTCAAGCCCCGGTGCCGTCGTCCGCGGCCTCTTCCCCTCCAGCCGTCTTCGTGCCGCCTTCGAGTACGCAACGACACGGTCGAATCCACCGTCGGCCAACTGGAGGCAGAACGATGACGACAGCGACAAAGCCGGTAGCCCTGGTCACGGGCGCCACGAGCGGCATCGGGCTCGCGATCGCCCGCGACCTCGGCCGTCGCGGCCACCGCGTCTACATCTGCGCGCGTACCCCGCAGGTGCTCAAGCAGACCGTCGAGAACCTCCGCGAAGAGGGCCTGGACGTGGAGGGCAGCACTGCCGACGTACGTTCCACCGAGTCCGTGGCCGCCCTGGTGCGTGCCGTCGTCGAGACCTTCGGCCCGATCAACATCCTGGTCAACAACGCGGGCCGCAGCGGCGGGGGCCCTACCGCGGACATCACCGACGAGCTCTGGCACGACGTCATCGACACCAACCTCAACAGCGTCTTCCTGCTCACCCGCGAGGCCCTCAAGAACGGTGGCCTCGCGGAAGCCGAGTACGGCCGGATCATCAACGTCGCCTCGACCGCGGGCAAGCAGGGCGTCCTGCTCGGAGCCCCGTACTCGGCCTCCAAGCACGGAGTCGTCGGCTTCACCAAGGCGCTCGGCAAGGAGCTCGCCCCGGCCGGCATCACCGTCAACGCGGTCTGCCCCGGCTACGTCGAGACGCCGATGGCGGAGCGGGTCCGCAAGGGCTACGCCGCGGCGTGGGACACCAGCGAGGAGTACGTCCAGGAGCAGTTCGAGGCGAAGATCCCGCTCGGCCGCTACTCCACCCCCGAGGAGGTCGCCGGACTGGTCGGATATCTGACCACCGAGCACGCCGCCTCCATCACCGCGCAGGCGCTCAACGTCTGCGGCGGACTGGGCAATTTCTGAACCCGAACAACCGACAGTGGGAGCCTGAATGTCTGCCGAGCAAGTGCACCGCACCACGCACGAAGTGAATGTCGCCGCGCCCGCGGGCGCGGTCTACGGACTGATCGCCGACGCGGTGCGCTGGCCGCAGTTCTTCCCCCCGAACGTGCACGTCCAGCAGCTGGAGTCCGACGGCACGACGGAGCGGCTGCGGATGTGGGCGACCGCGAACGGCCGGGTGAAGTCCTGGACTTCCCGCCGGGTCCTGTCGCCCGGGGAACGGCGGGTGGAGTTCCGTCAGGAGGTGTCAGCGAGCCCGGTGAAGACGATGGGCGGCACCTGGATCGTCGAGCCGCTCGCCGCCGAGCAGTCCAGGCTGACCCTGCTGCACGATTTCACGGTGGACGGCGACGACCCGGCCGGCGTCGAGTGGGTGGAGCGGGCCACCGACACCAACAGCCGTGCGGAGCTGGAGAATCTGCGCACGCTCGCCCAGCGCTGGGCACAACTCGACGAACTGGTGCTGTCCTTCGAGGACTCGGTACGGGTGGACGGCCCCGCCGAGCCGGTCTACGACTTCCTCTACCGGGTCCAGGACTGGCCCCGGCTGGTCCCGCACGTCTCGCGGCTCGATCTGGTGGAGGACGAGCCGGGCGTACAGGTGATGTCCATGGACACCACGACCGCCGACGGCTCCTCGCACACCACGGAGTCGGTCCGGGTCTGCTTCCCGGACGAAGGCCGCATCGTCTACAAGCAGACGGCCACGCCCGCCCTGATGGCGGCCCACACCGGCGAGTGGTCGGTCGTCCCCGACGCGACGGGTGTGACCGTCACCTCGCAGCACAGTGTCGTGCTGCGCGAAGAGAACATCACGAAGATCCTCGGTCCCGACGCGGGCGTGGCTCAGGCCCGCCGCTACATACGTGAGGCGCTCGGCCGCAACAGCACCGCGACCCTCAACCTGGCCAAGCAGCATGCGGAGTCCGCCGTCACCCCGCGATGAGCGCGTGGCCGTGCCGCGCGCCTGTTTCAGCCTGGTGGCGACATTCGCACCGCTCACGATCGATCCCGGGAGGCCTGACGTCCGCCGAACCGGGGAGGTGGTGTACGGCGGGTCGCGTCTCCCCGCGACGGTGCGCCGGATCTGCTGTCGGGCGCCGGCAGGCGCGGACTTTCCGCGCTTCCCGGCGTGCGACGGGCGGTCGGAGGGGTGCGGTGCTGCCGCCGGCACGGAGGTGCGTGACCGTGGCGGCAGCACCGAGGCGGATCAGCGGGCAGGGTCGAGAAGAACCTTGCGGACACCGTTGGCCCGGCTGTCGAACAGCTCGTAGGCCTTGGGGCCCTCGGAGAGGGCGAAGCGGTGGGTTACCACGGCCTCGGGCGTGATCCGCCCGGCCTGGGTGAGGGCGATCAGGGCAGGGAGTTCGTAGTGGACCGAGCAGAGTCCGATGGCGAACTCCAGCTCCTTGACCTGGGCCAGTCCCATGTGAAAGGGAAAGGCCTTGTTCTGGCTGACCCCGATGACGCTGACCCGTCCAGCCTGCCGGACGGCTTTGAGGGCGAGTTGGATGGTGGCGTCCGAGCCCACAGCCTCTACGACGGCGTCCGGTCCGCGTCCTGCGGTCATCTCCCGTACGGCCGTCCGTGCGTCCTCGCCCTCGACCGGCTCCACGCCGAGGGTGGCGGCGAAGGCGCGGCGCTCCGCGACCAGGTCCGCGCCAAGCACACGGGCGGCGCCCATGGCGAAGGCGGACTGCGCGGCCATGATGCCGACCGGCCCGAGGCCGATGACCAGGACCGTTTCGCCGGGCTGGATACGGGCGCGGCGGCAGCCGTACCAGGCCGTGGGGGCGTTGTCCGTCAGAACGACGGCGGCCTCGTCGGAAATGCCTTCGGGCAGGTGCACGAGGTTGACGTCGGCATGGGGCACCGCCAGGGCCTGGGCCTGACTGCCCTGAAGTTGCGGGCTCACTCCGTAGCACAGGTCCATCGAGGACCGGGCGCGCTCGCACCTGGCGGTGAGCCCGGCTGCGCAGGCTTTGCACAGGGTGCAACCGGCCGAGGCGGGGACCAGGACCCGGTCGCCGGGCTTGAAGCGGGTGACCTGCTTGCCGGTCTCGACGACCACGCCGACGCACTCGTGTCCCGGGGTGTAGCCCAGCTCCGGGCTGAAGGGGTTGCCGGCGTAGATGTGCAGGTCGCTGCCGCAGATACCGGCCGTGGTGACCTGGATGACCGCGTCGGTGGGGCTGGTGACGGCCGGATCGGGAACGTCCCCGTAGCGGATGTCGTGGCGGCCGTGGAAAGTCAGTGCCTTCACTGGCTTCCTCCATTTCAGGCGCAGGCTGGCGCCGGTGGCATCGATCCCGTCGAGTTGCCGCTGGAAGTCGGGTCGGTCTCGACATCCAGGGACAGGAATGGACTCCCACAGGCATCAAGGAGCATGGATTAACATTTAATGCGACCGTATCACTCTGGCATGATGACGTTAGCATGGGCATCCGTGACAGCACATGAGACGCCCGAACCGGCCACGCCGCCCCGGAGCGGGAAACCCCGTGACACCCGCGGCACCCTCATCCGGGCCGCAGAGCAGCTGTTCGCGGCGAAGGGCGTCGACGGTGTCTCGCTCAACGAGATCAAGCGGGCCGCCGACCAGCGCAACGCGACGGCCCTGCAGTACCACTTCGGCGACCGGGCGGGTCTGCTGCGGGCCGTACTCGACAAACACACCCCTGCGGTGGACGCCCGCCGGGAGGTACTGCTGCAGCAGTACGAGGACAGTGGCACCGCCGATCTTCGGTCCCTCGTCGCCGCACTGGTGCTCCCGGCCGCCGCGAAACTCGCCGATCCCGACGGCGGCCGCGAGTTCTTGCAGATCGTGGCCGAACTGCTCAACCGGCCCGAACCACTGGTCGAGCTCGTCGTGCCGGACGAGCGGTCGAGCATCTACGCCTGGCGGCGCCTGGTGGAGCCGCTGCTGCCTCCCGAGTCGACCACGGTGTTCCACACCCGCTTCACGGCCCTGCGCTTCTGCCACGCCGAACTCGCCGCCCGCGCCGCCGCCCGCCCTCGCAGGGACGACCGGCTGTTCACGAGCCGGCTGGTCGACCTGGTCACCGCACTGCTGGCCGCACCGGTGTCCGAGCAGACCGCACGACTGCTGCAAGAGCGAGACCTGAAGGACCGGACCGGCCGGCAGGCACCGGCTCCCTGACCGGCCCGGTCCCTCCAGTCGATCATGGCGTCACCGCCGGGACGGAGCGGGACGTCGAGTACCCGGCGGCGTCGGGCCCCCACGGAGTCCAGCCGCTGACGAGCTCAGGGTGAACCTCCGTCAGTGAGGGGGCCGGTTGCGGCAATTGGCGGGGGCTGTCTGGTTCATCACCAGGTCAACAGGTCAACGCCAGGCGTGCGCCCGCCACGTCGCTGCCCGGCACCCGCTCGCCCCGCACCAGGCGCTGTCGAGACTTCACTCGCGCCGACCGCCACAAGCCGAACCGGCGGGGCGGGCAATCCCGTCACGCGGCCCGGCGCCAGGAGCGGTGATGGGCAATCGACCTGGCACGGGCTCACGACGCGCGCCAGCCGCTCCAGCGCAGGACCGAGACTTCGACCACCGGCCCGCCCGGTGACCGGTCGTCGTACTGCTGGTATTTCGCTGTGAGCAGGCCGATGCGGCGGGCGGCTTCGGGGGACCGGTCCGGCGGCGGGAGCACGCGGGCTTCGCCGTCGGCCCGGGCCCACCACAGGCGGTCCCAGTCCTCCTCGTAGTGGTCGGTGAGCAGGCAGACGGACGGGTTGGCGGCGATGTTGGCGAGGCGTTTCAGTCGCGTCGTCCGCTTCGGTTTGTGGTCCACGGCCAGCGTCACTGTGTCGCCGTCCAGGACGAATACCACGGGTACCAGGTGTGGGCGGGCCGTCGTGTCGGCCGTCGCGAGGTGGGCGACGCGCGCCGTGGCGAACCGCTCCCGTGCCTCGGCGCTCATCAGGGTGGGCATCTCGTCCCTCTCGGCAGTCACGACGGCTATGGCGTCGACGGATTTCCGTATCGGTCCCACATTCCCGAGGCGCAGCGGGTTGCGGCGTCTCAGTGGTACCGGGCTGCGACTTGGGCCAGCCGGTCCAGGTACTCCAGCGTCTCCCGTTCGGGCATCGTCGGCACATAGAACAGCAGCCGCTCGACCCCCAGCCGGATATAGCCCTCGATCTGCTCGGGATCGTCGGGAATCGCGTACACCGTCACCGGCACCTCGCGGTCGGCGAGGGCGCGCAGGCGCTCGATCTTCTGACCGAGCTGCTGTGGCGGCAGGCTGTTGGCCAGCCACGCGTCTCCGAGCTGCGCCACCCGGTGGAAGGCGCCCTCGCCGCCGCCGACGTAGATCGGCGGATGGGGGCGCTGCACGGGCTTGGGCCAGGCGTAGACCGGATCGAAGTTCACGAACTCGCCGTGGAACTCGGCCTTCTCCGCGGTCCACAGCTCTCGCATGGCGCGCAGCCGCTCGTCCGTGAGCCGGCCGCGGGTGGCGGGGTCGGTGCCGTGGTTCCTCATCTCCTCACGGTTCCAGCCGACACCGACGCCGAAGATCACGCGGCCGCCGGAGATCAGGTCGAGGGATGCCACCTCCTTCGCCGTGATGATCGGGTCGCGCTGCGGGACCAGCGCGATGCCGGTGCCCAGCAGCAGCCGCTCGGTCACCGCACCGATCGCGGTCAGGGCGACGAAGGGGTCGAGGGTGCGGTAGTACATCTCCGGCAGCTCGCCACCGCCCGGGTACGGCGTCTGGCGGTCTGCCGGGATGTGGGAGTGCTCGGCGATGAACAACGAGTCGAAGCCACGTTCTTCAAGCGCGGTTCCGAGCGAGGTCGGGCCGATGCCCTGGTCGGTGATGAAGGTCGAGACTCCGAATTTCACGACGGCTCCGTCGAAGGTCGAGTACGGGAAAGGACGGGTGGCACAGCTGCTCACTACCCGCCCCGGGCCGTCCCGCTCCCATGACCACCCGGGAGAACCATCGCGGAGCGCGGTTGCGGGGACCGCGGCCGCAAGAACGCGCAGGGGCGCCGGCGGATGCGCATCGGCGCCCCGCCGGCCCACAACCACGGCGTGGCGCCGATCGCCGGCTGACAATCCGGCCGTTTCCCGCAGGCCGGGTGCCGATGTCCGGGTGGCCCAGGAGAGGACGTCTACGACCTCACCCAGTGCCACATCCACCGTTCCTCGAACCCCGGGTCGCACTACTACGGATTCCGCCGCTACCTCGACGTCGCCCTTCGCCGGGCACGGCAATCGGGCCCGTTCGACGGTCCGGCAGAAGATCGACGCGTGGTTCGCGTCCTGGAGCAGTGGTACGCCCAACTCCGCCCGCGTGATCCACATCGCGCTGCGCAGCCTCTTCCGCGCCACGCGCCAGGAGAAGGCGATCTTCCGCGCCCGACCCGTGGACTCGTCTTCAACCACACCCGCAAGCTCCTGCGCGAGGCACTGGAGTCGGGGCATGCACACGATCCCGGGCTGGACCGCGCATTCGTTGCCGCCATGCCGGCTGCCGGTGGGGAAGCGCCACCTCGCTCCCGCCACCCGTTCCCCGACGACGTCGCACGCGCGAACAGCCCAGGCCATGGACATCGACCTGTCCCGCCGCAGTACCCCAGCCGAGGGCGGCTTCTGCACCTTCCAGCCCGTCGTCGACGGCGGTGCCTGCCCGTGGCACCCGGACTGCCACGACTGCGACATGTTCGTCCTGTCCGGCGGCGACCTCCTCTACTGGCGCCGCAAGCGCGAGCAGTGGCGGCTGTTGGCCGAAGGCGCCCCGGACGACGCCACTGCCGACTACCTCCACCAGTACTTCGAGCCCACCGCCCGCGCCATCGACGGCCTGGAGAGGGCCCTGGCCGACCGCTTCCAGGACCGACCACGTCGCCGACCTCGAAACCCAGATCGCCGACTCAACGGCGCATTGAATCAGCTCGGTCGAGTTCTGATGGCAGCTCACCGGCCGGCCGGCGAGCCGCCGTCGCCGAGGTGAATGCCGATCTGGGAACCCGGCTCCTGGAAGCCCAACGCAAGCGCCAATCGGCGTCTGCGCGTTCATGCGCTCGATGCGAGCTCGTGGAAGTTGCTGCGGTGGAAGACAATCGGGGGGACATCGGGGTAGATGTCGAGTGCCTCGATCTTCAGCAGCACAATCGCGTGATCGCCTGCCACGACGACGTCGTAGATGGAGCACTCCAGCCACAGCGTGGCGCCGTGCACGAAAACTGCCCCACTGTCGGTGGCGACCCAGTCGACGGTGTCGAAGCGGTGACCGTTCTTCGATGCGAGCGAACGCGCCACCGAACGGTGCTCGCTGGCCAACACGCTCAAGCCCAGGCGACGTGCCTCGGCCAGCCGCGGCCAGGTCGAGGACGTGTTCGCCACGCAGACGGATACCAGTGCCGGATCCAGAGAGACGGAGGTGAACGAGCTGGCGGCCATCCCCTCCGGGACGCCGTCCAGCATCCCGCAGAAGGCGGTCACGCCACTGGGGAAGCAGCCGAACGCCTGCCGAAGCAAGACGTCGTCGAACCGCCTGTCGGATGCTCGGATCACGGCGTCACCGCCGGGACGTACTTCCTGGCCGACTCGAGCCAGGTGGCCAGGTCCGGCGAGGTCGCGTACTCCGAGTCGATCAGGTACAGGCTCGGCGCGGGACAGCTGGCTCCGATTTCAACCAGCACCGGACGCAGGGTCAGTTCAGGCGCGAGCGCGTGCTGAAGTCCGGCCCCGAGCATAACGGGGAACGTCGGGATCCCGCCGAGCTCGCCTTGCCCGAACTGGTCGAGAAACAGCTTGAGGAGACCCGTGTACGTGGCCTTGAACGTCGGTGACGCCACCACGAGCGAGTCGGCACCCAGCACCGTGGCCTTGGCCGCGGCCACCTTGGGGTCACCCCATCCGAGCAGCCCGGCTCCGAGATCCACCACGTCGACAACTGCAACCGGCGCGCTCCCGCTGAGCTCGCGAGCGATCAGCTCGGCGGCAGCCCGGGTACGCGACATCGGCTTGGGGTTACCGACAACAACGACCGTCATGATTAGTCCTCCACAGCAGCAGACGAATGCTGACCCCCCCAGTCAAGGAGCGGCGGATTTCCCGGTCAGGTTCGCGCAGTAAACCCTCCATTGCGCCGCTGCGACCCCGTCGGCAGAACTGCCTGGACGGCGCAATCGCCGCGGAACGGTCGTGATCCGCCAGTGTCACGCTGCCTGTCTAGTTTCCCGTACCAAGGCCGGCGCCGGCACCGGACGCCGTCGTTCGCATGGAGAGATCGGGAGGCCGGGTTGCAAGCCAAGAAGTTCCACCTGGGTTGGTTCATGAACGGCTACCGCGTGCACGGCTGGCAGGACCAGTGGATCGGCACCCACAAGTCCGAGGGAATGCTCCCGGACTTCTACGTCGACATGGCGCGCTCCTTGGAGCGCGCGTGCTTCGACTACTTCATCATCGAGGACTCGTCGTTCGTGCCCGACGCCTGGCAGGGCAAGCACGACTTCTACCTGGAGAACGCGTACGCGGTCCCCAAGTTCGACCCGTCGGTCCTGGCCTCGATCCTCACCCAGAACACCTCACGCCTGGGGATCGTCGCGACGCTGGCGATCACGGAGTACCCCCCGTACCTGCTCGCACGGCTCGTCTCGACGATGGACCATGTCTCCCGGGGCCGGGCCGGGTGGAACATGGTCACCGCGAGCTCGGACCGTGCGGCACAGAACTACGGCCACGACGCCCAGCCTGATCACGACATCCGCTACGACATGGCGGAGGAGTTCACCGAGCTGGTCATCAAGCTCTGGGAGTCCTGGGGGCCGGGCTCAATGGTGGTCGACCAGGACGGGATCTTCGCCGACCCGGCCAAGGTGCACCCGGTCGACTTCCACGGGGAGTTCTACAAGTCGCGGGGACCCATCAACTCGGCTCGCTCCCCGCAGGGCAGGTCTGTCATCGTCCAGGCGGGCGGATCGGACAAGGGCCGGGCCTACGCGTCGAAGTACGCCGACTCGATCATCGCCTCGGCGACCACGGTCGAGCAGATGAAGGCGTACCGCGACGACGTCCGAGCCCGTGCCGAGGCGCACGGTCGCGACCCGGACTCGGTGAAGGTGCTGTTCCTGGTGTCACCGATCCTGGGGGAGACCCATCAGGCGGCCGTGGAGCGTCGACGGCAGGCCCAGGAGGAGGCGGCAGCCAACCCGGTGACGCGCCTCGCCGGGATGGGTTACGCGACGGACATCGACTTCTCCGTCTTCGACCTGGACACCCCGATCAAGGACCTGGCGTCCCTGATGGTGACCAACGGCCACCAGAGCTCGCTGCAGCAGTTCGTCGCACACAACTGGGAACGGACTCTGCGCGAGGTCGCCGTGCAGTCGTCCACCAGCGCCGGTCAGCGCGTCGAGCTGTTGGGAACGCCGTCCGAGGTCGCCGACCAGATGGGTGACGTCATGGCCACGGTGGGCGGCGACGGGTTCCTGATCACCCAGGATGTCCTCACGCGGCGCTCCATCAGCGAGATCTGCGACGGGCTTGTGCCCGAGCTGCAGAGGCGCGGGCTGACGCGCACCGTGTACTCCCACGAGATGTTCCGCGACAACCTGCTCGAGTTCTGACGTGACCTCGGCGTCCTGGGCGGTGCCCCGATCCCCGGTCGAACGCGCGGAAATCCAACGGGCGGTGGACACCGGATGACCACGGACGAAGCACGATCCACCCCGCACCCGGCCGATCCCGCGCCGCCGAACTCGTTGCGGGCGCTGTTCCAGGTTCCCGGCTACCGCTACCTCTGCGTGAGCTCCTTCATCTGGCACACCACGCGGTGGGGTGGCCTGTTCACCACGAGCTACCTGCTGGTCCAGCTGTCCGGTTCGCCCATCCTCAACCAGGTTGTCGGCGCGCTCATCTTCGCTCCGATGCTCGCCGGTGGCTTCGTGGCTGGGGTGATCAGCGACCGGCTGGATCGCCGCAAGCTCGTTCGCCGCGTCCAACTGGTGCTGATCCCCATCGAGTTCGCGATGTTCGGACTCGTCCAGTCCGGACGGGTCGAGATCTGGATGACATTCCCGTTCATGTTCGCGCTGGGAATAGGCGGCTTGGTGAACATGACCGCGCAGCGCCCCCTCATCTTCGAGACTGTAGGTCCGCGTTTCGGCGGGCAGGCGATGACAATCGAGTCCACTGCACAGGCAGGATCGGCCATGTTCGGCACGCTCGGTGGTGGTGCGCTCATCGACCACGTCGGCATGGGGGCGGGATTCGCAGGGATGGGCGTACTGCTCTGCTTCTCAGCGGCTTTGCTGTGGCTGGTCCCCAGTCCTCGCTACGCCACGCCGCGCGACCCCGGTGCGCGCGTGTCGATCGCCGCGCAGGCCGCCGCCAGCATCGGGCTCGCCCGGCGCAGCAGGCGCCTGTTGGCCACTCTGGGTGTGACCGTGGCGATGAACCTGTTCATGTTCGGCTACATCCCGCTGGTACCTCTCGTGGCCGATGAGTTCTCCACCGACGCCGTGCTCGCCGGCGCCCTGGGCGCCGCTGCGGGCTGCGGCCAGATCCTCTGCGGAATCGTCCTGAGTACCCGGCCCATCCACCGGCACGGGCTGGTCTTCGCGGTCGGCTCGATGGTTGCTCTGCTCGGCCTGTTCTGCTTCTCCACCGCGCCTCTGTTCGGACTCGCCTTCCTCGCCTTGTTCGTGGCCGGGATGGGCCAGGGCGGGTTCGGGTCCATGCAGAGTCTCCTTGCGATCGAGTCCGCACACGACACCGAACGCGGCGCCGCTCTCGGGGTGCTCAGCACCGCGATCGGCGCGCTGCCGCTCGGGATGGTGGCGATCGGAGCGGGTGCCGAGCTGCTCGGCACGAGGAACGCCCTGATGCTGTCCTCCATGGTCGGGATGGTCGCGGTGCTGACGGTCGTGCTGCGCCTGCGTGACCTGCTGTCAGCCGCCCCGGAGACTGCCCTCCGCCCCTCTTCCGGGGCCTGAGTACCCCGCTCGGTCGCAGGGGCTGCCCGCCGAGACGGACGGCGTGCCCGAGTCCCGTTGTGACGCCCGTGCCTTTGGCTCTCCTGGGCGCCCTCATGGCATCGGCGGCTTTCGTTACACAGACCTCATCTGTCACGAACCAGGCGCAATGGGAAAGCCACGATGACGACGCTGCGGTGTCACACACCGCCGCTTTGATCCTGCTCAAACAGCGTGGAGACCGGCCGAACGCCTCCACCCCTTCCTCACCGCACTATCCACACGCTCTCTGAGCCCCCGTCGTAGGAGGGACCCCTTGTCCACCAAGACCGAAGACCAGCGCAGCCCGGAGCCGCGCATCCAGCTGAGCCGTCGCAACTTGCTCAAGGCAGGCGGCATCACGCTCGGCAGCGTCAGCCTGATGAGCCTGCTCCAGGCGTGTGGCGATGGGGCCACCGAGGACGGCGCGGGCAACCTCACCCTGCGCATGCCGTTCCTGCAGGACATGCAGGTCCCCGACCCGGACATCATGTACGAGGGCGAGGGCGTCCAGGTCATGCTCGCGTGCTACGACGGCCTCGTCACCTACAAGCCCGGTACTCCCGAGATAGTCCCGCAGCTGGCGGAATCCTGGACGGTGTCCGACGACCAGCTGACCTATACCTTCCTGCTGAAGCCGGGCGTGAAATTTCACGACGGGACACCCGCCGACGCCGAGGCGTGGGTGAAGAGCTTCAAGCGTCGGGCCGCAGTCAACCAGGGGCCGGCCTACATGGTGAAAGGGATGGAGAAGGCCGAGGCGAAGGATGCGACCACCCTCGTCATCAAGCTCAAGGAGCCCAACAACGCCTTCCTCCACTACGCGGCCTGCCCGTGGAAGATGCTGGTGACCAGCCCCACGGCGGTCGCCAAGCACGAGGCGAGCGGCGACCTGGCCCAGAAGTGGCTCAAGACCCACGACGCGGGCACCGGCGCCTACGTCATGAAGCAGTTCGTGCCGGCAAGCCACTACGTCCTGGAAAGGTTCGACGGCTACTGGGGCAAGCAGCCTTACTTCAAGACGATCCGGATCGAGGTCACTCCCGAGATCGCGACCCAGAAGCTCCAATTGGACCAGGGTGCGTTCGACCTGGTCAGCCATGGGTTCGCCATCGCCGACGTGCTCAGGTACAAGAAGAGCAAGGAGTACTCGGTCACGACGACCACCGGCGCATCGATGATGTCGCTCTACATGAACCCTGACGCGGGACTGTTCAGCGACAAGTCCCTGCGGCAGGCGATGATGACCGCCATCGACCGCGCCACGGCCATCAAGACGTCCTTCCAGGGGCTCACCACGGTCCAGAAGAACTTCTGGCCGGAGAACATGTTCCCCGACGGCCTTGCGCCCTTCGCCCCGGAGGTCGACCTCGGTCCGCTGACCAAGAAAGTCGCCTCGTTGTCGGACAAGCAGGTCGACTTCGCCTGGGTGTCGTCCAACGGCGCACCGGCCCAGCAGATGGCCGAGCTCATCCAGTCCCAGCTCGCCCCGACCGGGCTGAAGATCACCATCCGGGCGATGCCCTCGGCGGAGTGGTTCGACCTGTGCAATCAGCCGGCTGCCAAGCGGCCGGACATGATCCTGGGAACGATGGGGGGTGACGCGCTGCACCTGGACACCGCGCTGCGGATCTTCCTGCGCACCGGCGCGAAGCCCCTGAACGCGTACCAGTACAGCAACCCCAAGGTGGACGCGCTCATGGACGAGGCGATCACCAAGGGCACCGAGGACAAGACCAACGACGTCTACCTCAGGATCACGAAGATCATCGCAGACGAAGCCTTGTTTGTCCCGTTGTGCCGTATCCCGCAGAACTTCGTCACCCACTCCGGCATCAGCGGCGTCGAGCTCGATTCGTACCTCCCCTACATCTTCAACTCGGCCAAGATCAAACGGATCTGAGCCGGTAGCGGCGCCTCACTTGCACACGTACCTGGAGGGGCTGGAGCAGAACTCCCACCTCACCTCCATCTTCACCGCCAACAGGTTGAGGAAGGCATGAACGATGACCAGCACCAGCACTTATTCGGGCAGTGCCGCAGCACTCGCCGAACCACTCACCGCAACACGCGCTCGGGTGGAGGACCTCACGGTCACCTTCAGGCGTCGGGGGGTGCCCGTCCACTCGCTGCGCGGCGTTACCCTCGACATCCACCCCGGCGAGATCCTCGCCGTCGTCGGGGAGTCCGGCTCGGGCAAGAGCGTGATGAGTCTGGCCCTCCTCGGGCTGCTCGCGGGCGATCCGATGCCCGTGGTCACCGGAAAGGCCGAGGTATGCGGCGTCGACATGGTGTCCGCGTCGGACGAGGAACGGCGCCGCATGCGCAAGCTGCACCTCGGCGCGGTGTTCCAGGACCCCATGACCTCGCTCAACCCCACGATGCGCGTCGGTCGCCAGGTGGTGGAGGCGGCCGGGTCCGAGGAGGAGGCGCTCCGGCTTCTCGACCTCGTCGGGATCCCGGACCCCGGGCGGCGGATGAAGGCGTTCCCCCACGAGCTGTCGGGTGGGCTCAGGCAGCGCGTGATGATAGCCATGGCGGTCGCCGGCAAGCCGGACCTGGTGATCGCAGACGAGCCCACCACGGCACTCGACGTGACAGTGCAGGCTCAGGTCCTCGCGCTCATCCGCGACCTCTGCGACGAACTCGGCACATCCTTCGTCCTGGTCACTCACGACATCGGCGTGGCCTCACAGGTGGCGGACCGGATCGCGGTCATGTACGGCGGTCGGGTGGCCGAGGTCGGAAAGAAGGATGAGGTCCTGCGAGCCCCGTCACACCCCTACACCGTGGGCCTGCTGAACGCCCGGCTGGATCTCGACCTGCCGACGGGCCGGCCGATCCCGGCGCTCCCGGGTGAACCTCCGGACCCTCGGGCACATCCGTGTGGTTGCGCCTTCGCCCTCCGGTGCTCGGCGGCCACCAATGAATGCGCCGAAACGCTGCCGGTGCTGACCCGTGCGTCCACGCACTCGGGTGTCGCAGCCTGCATCGTGCCCGGAGCGACGAGGCAAGAGGCGATAATCGCCGCCGCACCGTCGTTCCGGCCCATGGCCGAGGTCGACGACGATGCTCCCGCGCTGCGGATCAACGGCGTCGACAAGCGGTTCACGGTCAGGCGCGGGCTGCTCAATAAGGACCAGCTCCACGCGCTGCGCAATGTGATCCTCGAGATCGCTCCCGGCGAGTCGATGGCCGTTGTGGGCGAGTCCGGGTCGGGGAAATCGACGTTGCTCCGTGTCGTCGCAGGGCTGATGGCGCCCGACGGCGGAACCGTCGAGAGACCCGGCGGCCAGCCCCAAATGGTGTTCCAGGACGCCGGTGCCTCGCTCACACCCTGGCTGACTGTGGGCGAGATCGTGGGCGAGCGGCTGATCAAGCAGACCAGCAAGGCAGACCGCCGGGAACTGGTCGACCGGGCACTGCGCCAGGTGGGGCTTCCCCCGGACGTGGCCGGCATCAAGGCGGGCCTGCTCTCGGGAGGTCAGCGCCAGCGGGTCGCGTTCGCCAGGGCCGTCATCGTCCCTCCGAAGCTGCTGCTGTGCGACGAGCCCACCTCCGCTCTGGACGCCTCCCTGGCCGCGTCCGTGCTCAACCTGCTTCAAGACCTGCGGCGCGGGCTCGGGATGGCCGTCATGTTCGTCACCCATGATTTGGCCGCTGCGCGCTTCATCTCCGACCGCACCGCGGTGATGTACCTCGGACAGATCGTCGAGCTGGGGCCGACCGAGGATGTCATCACCTCCCCCAAGCACCCGTACACCAAAGCCCTGCTCGCCGCGATCCCCACCCCTGGGGTCGCGCCCGTGCGACTGCCGGGCGAGCCGGCAAGCCCGCTTTCCGTGCCGTCGGGTTGCTCGTTCCACCCGCGCTGCCGCGAGCGGATCGACCGATGCTCCACCGAGGCGCCATTCCTCTACTCCATCGACGGCCGCGGGGGTCGGGCCGCCTCGTGTCATCTGACCATGCACCCCGCGAACGAGGGATGACTGGGCGTGCGTCACCCCGTCGGCCCGAGAGGCGAACCACGGTCGCAGCGGCGCAATACATGCGCTATCACGGCGCCTTCGACGTGACATCGACGCGGGATGTCATGAGGTCACCAAGGACCGAGGCACGCAATGGCGCGGTGCCGAACAGCCCGGCGACGTCATTCGCGGCGGAGACAGCAGAGACAGCAGGAAAGGCAGGCAGACGCACATGATGAAGATGTTCCACCTGGGTTGGTTCATGAACTTCACGCCGCCGGACTGGCAGTCCGAGTGGGCCTCCCCGGACGTGAAGGACTGGGCCAACGGCACGTTCCACGTCGACATGGCCCGGTCGATGGAGCGGGCCTGCTTCGACTTCATGATGATCGAGGACACCGTCATGGTGGCCGACGCGTACGGCGGCACCATGGAGGGGTCGCTCAAGAACGCCGTCTTCGCGCCCAAGCAGGACCCGGTCCCGCTGGCCGTTCTGGTCGCTGCCAACACGTCCAGGATGGGCGTGGTGGCGACGATGTCGACCTCGTTCTACCCGCCGTATCTGCTGGCCCGCGCCTGCTCCACCGTCGACTCGATCGCCCAGGGCCGGTTCGGCTGGAACATCGTCTCCTCGGCCGAGGACCGCGCCGCCCAGAACTTCGGTCTCGATGGTCTTCCCGAGCACGACGAGCGCTACAACGTCGCCGAGGAGTACTTCGACGTTGTCAACCAGCTGTGGAATTCCTGGGAGCCCGACGCGGTCGTCATGGACCGGAAGACCCACACCTACGCCGACCACCGCAAGGTCCGCACCATCGACTTCGACGGTAAGTACTTCAAGTCCCGCGGCCCCCTCAACACCGTGCCCTCACCCCAGCACCGTCCAGCGTTCTTCCAGGCAGGAGCCTCCCCCCGGGGGCGTGCGTTCGCCGCGGGTGCCGCTGATGCGATCATCGCGGTCGGCACCGGCATCGAAGGCATGAAGGAATACCGCGACGACATCCGCGCCCGCGCCGAAGCAGCAGGCCGCGACCCCGACGAGATCAAGCTCCTCTTCGTCGTTTCCCCCACCATCGCCGCCACCGAAGCCGAAGCCCGCGCCGAGGTCGAACGGGTTCTCAACCACCCGTCGTACATCGAGAAGTCACTGGTGAACATCTCGTCCAACACCGAGATCGACTTCAAGCAGTTCGACCTGGACGAGCCGCTCCCCGAGGGCCTGACCACCAACGGCGAACGCGGATCCCTGGAGTACTTCATGCGGGGCGACGGGACCTCCGGCCCCAAGACCCTGCGCGAGTTGGTGCTGCACCGCGCCAAGCGGGGTCTGGAGCTGGTGGGCACTCCGGAGCAGGTCGCCAAGAAGATGGGCGAAGCGATGGAGGAGGTCGGCGGCGACGGCTTCCTGATCAGCAAGCCCGGCTGGGACCTGTCCCGCAACTACATCAACGCCGTCTGTGACGGCCTGATGCCCGCGCTGCAGCGCCTCGGGTACACGCGCACCGAGTACACCAAGTCCACCCTGCGCGAGACCCTCCGTGAGTTCTGATCGAGGCGGGCGTTGACCACGCCCCACACGTCCCACGGCCGGCGTTGATCGTGCCGGCGTACGCAGCCGACAGCGCGCTTGCCCGGTTCCGGGAGTCGGCCGGGCATTCGCTGACGATGATCCTGGTCGGGTTCATCATGGCGATGACCGCGCCGATCGAGCTGCTCTACGCGATCAAGCTGGGACTCAGCCCGGTCCTCGTCACAGTCTTCATCATGAGCTCCGCGGCCGGGCTGATCCTGGTCGACGTCCTGGGAACCCGGGTTGTCACCCGGATCGACGCTCGCTCAACGGCCGTGGTCGGGATGGTGCTCTTCGCGGTCAGCGAGGCCTGCTACGGGCTGGCTGACCGCGCGCCGGAGCTGATCGCCGCCCGGGTCGTCCAGGGCACAGCCAGCGCGGTGGTCGCCGGCGCGGCGCTACAGGTGACGGTGCGGATGCGCGCTCGCCCGCACCGCGCTCTCGGCTCGAACGCGAGCCTGCAGATGCTCGGCGGCTCCGTCGGCGCGCCGGTCGGCGGCATCCTGGCCACACGGCTCGCGGGGGTCGATGGCTACCGGCTCGCCTTCGCGGTCTGCTGCGGAGCCGGCCTGACGGCGGGCGCGCTGGTGGTCCTGCTGCTACCGCGCCTGCCGGCCTCGGACGAGCTCGGCAGACCCCGTATCGGCCTGCCCCGACTCGGGGTCCGCCGAGCATTCCGCGTCGCACTCGCGCTGGGGCTCTTCGGCAACTACCTGCGCAGTGGGATCGAAAACACCGCTTTCCCGCTGATCGGGGACGCAGCGGGTCTCACCGCCGCCGGCATCGGAATCTCCCTGGGCGTGCTCTCCATGGTGGAGATCGTGGTCCTCGGCACCTCGGGCACGCTGTTCGAGAAGGTCCCCCCGGCTCGAGCGCTCGTGTGGGCGTTCGGGCTCGGCGTGATCGCCCTGGGCGCGCTTCTGGCCGCACATTCGCTCGGTGGTTTCCTCGCCGCGGCTGTGCTGTTCGGACTCGTCGACGGAGTCGCTCTGGCAGCACCACCGGTGCTGGTCGTCGCCACCGGCCCGGACCCTTCGATCGCCGTGGCCACCTACCGGATCGCCTGCGGGGTGGGCTCGTTCAGCGGCTCGGGCAGCGTCAGCATGCTCTTCGGGGTGCTGGGGGCGACGGGGTGCGTGGTCGGCGGAGGGCTCGTCCTGCTGTGCGCGGCAGTGCTGGCCGGATCGAGTCCCCTGCGTGAAACGCGCGCGATACGCGCGCAATGAACCAGCAACGTGATTGCACTGTCAATGCCACCACCGAGAGGTGCACTTGTTCCCAATGGATCCCATCAGGAGCCCGTGACCGCAGGGTCGAGGACGAGCAGGATGAGGAGGAATCATGGCCATTGCTGAGCCCTACGTCGCCAAAGATCTGGTCCCGGTCGGGACCAGATTCGGTCAAGGCCTCAGACAGTATTTCCACGGCACGCCGGTGGCCGGCTGGGTCGCCTTCGCCGCACTGGCAGCGATGTTCTTCATCGCGATCTTCGCGGAAGCCATCGCGCCCTATGACCCCCTGGTGCCGGCCGGGGCACCGATGTCCGCGCCCGGATCCGGCTTTCTTCTCGGGACCGACACGGTGGGACGTGACGTGCTCAGTCGCGTGCTCGTCGGCATGTCCACGAGCTGGTGGGGCGCCCTGGCGGTCGTCGCCTCCGGTGTCCTCTTCGGTGGGCTGGTCGGTCTCGTCGCCGGGGCTGTCGGCGGCATCATCGACAACATCCTGATGCGGATCACCGACGTGTTCCTGGCACTGCCCGGGCCGATCCTGGCGGTCGCCGTGGTCGCGGCCCTTGGCCCGTCCTACTTCCACACCCTCCTCGGCATCTCGATCGTGTGGTGGCCGTTGTACACGCGCATCATCCGCGCCGAGGTACGCAAGCTGCGGGCCTCTCCCCACATGGAGGCGGCCAAGATCTCGGGGGCCGGACCGGTGCGCCGGCTCACCAGACACCTGCTGCCCGGAGCCATCCCGGTCACCATCGTCACTGCGAGCCTGGACGTGTCAGCGCTGGTGTTGATGCTCTCGAGCCTCTCGTTCCTCGGTCTGGGTGCGCCGCAACCCGCGCCGGAGCTGGGGGCTATGAGTGCCCAAGGCATGACCAACATCTTCAGCGCGTGGTGGATCCCCGTGTTCCCTGCTGCAGCCGTCGCCCTTATCGCCATCGTGAGCAACTTCGCCGGCGACGCACTCAGGGACCGCATCCGTGACCGCTGACAGGACAGGCCAACGTGAGGTGGCATCATGCTGATGACCTTGGGGCGTCGGTTGCTTGGAGCGCTTCCCGTCCTGATCGCACTGGTCCTGCTGGTCTTCGTCCTGCAGAAGGTGGCGCCGGTCGATCCCGTCGTGGCCCTGGTCGGGGAGAAGGCACCGCCGGAGGTGTACGAAGCCGCCCGCCGGCAACTGGGACTCGACAAGCCGGTGCCGGTGCAGTTCTTCCACTACCTGGGGAACGCAGTGCAGGGTGACCTCGGGACCTCGACGGTGACGCGCTCGCTCGTTGCGTCGGACATCGTGAAGTTCCTGCCGGTCACGCTTGAGCTCGTGTTCATGGCACTCGTGCTGATCGCCGTGATCGGGTTCTTCCTGGGGCTGGCCACGGCGCAGCGGTGGCGCGGATCGGGAGTGCTGCGGGTGGTGATGATCTCTGGCGCCTCGGTGCCCGTGTTCCTGGCCTGCCTGATCGCGATGCTGGTCTTCTACCGCTGGCTCGACCTTCTGCCGGTCACCGGCAAAACATCGGCGTACGACGCGCCGTCGGGCCCGACCGGATTCCTCCTGGTGGACAGCCTGGTGGCGGGTCGGCCGGGCCTGTTCCTCGACGGCTTGAAACATCTCATCCTCCCGGCGTTGTGCATCGCGATCGCACCTGCCGTGGCCGTTGGTCGCGTCCTGAGAAGCAGCCTGGAGGGCACCCTTCGAGCGGAGTACACCCGTACTGCCAGGGCCAAGGGCCTGAGCGGGAATCAGATCCTCGTCAAGCACGCACTCCGTAACGCCCTCGGCCCGGTGCTCGCATTGATGGGACTGCAGCTCGCCGGGATGATCGGGAACTGCATCCTGGTCGAGGCGATCTTTGCCAGACCCGGGATCGGCCTGTACATCTCACAGTCGATCGGCAAGGGAGACTTCAACACCATCGCCGGAATCACGCTGGTCGTCGGCCTCCTCTACGTGGTGGCCAACATCGTCGTCGACGTCCTCCAAGCGGCAGCAGATCCGCGGATCGCCGTCTGAGGCGCAATCGACCGGCAATGCATGAGAAGGGGCGCGGAAATCCGCGCCCCTTCTCATGTGCCCATGACCACTCCACTCGACATCCGCGAGGCAGACTCCCTCGAGCCCGACGTGGAGGTGGCCACCCAGTACCGTCCGGTGTACACGCGCGGGACCCTCCAACTGCTGGCACCCGTGCTCGACCGGCGAGAGCGCTTGCGTATCTGGCTCGGCGTCGGGTGCGCCGTCGTCGCGATGGGCCTGATGGGTCTCATCCCGCTGATCCAGCAGGTCGTTCTCGACGACACGATCCTCTCCGAGAGGCGTTCCCGAGCCAGCTGGATCGTGCTCCTGCTCGTCGCCGGACTCGCCGGCTTCGTGGCGAACTACCTGCGCCGCACGATCGGCGGGAGAGCCGCCGTGCGCGTCCAGCGGGACCTCCAGATCAAGCTGCACCGGCACATGCAGTACCTGGACGCCGCGCGGCGCGACGAGCTGCGTGTCGGGGACGTGATGTCGCGGGCGACATCGGACCTCACCTTGATCCAGATGTTCCTCCAGCAGATGGGACTGGCGTACGGCAACATCACCTTGCTCATCGTGTCGCTGGCCGTGATGGTCTACCTCTCCCCCCTCCTGGCAGCAGTGATGCTGGTGGCCGTACCCGTGTTCCTCGGTGTGGCCATGAGGTTCCGTAGCCGGTCGTTCCCCGCGAGCTGGATGGACCAGCGGTTCCAGGGCAGCGTGGCCGGGGTCGTGGAGGAGGCGGTCACCGGAGTCCGGGTCGTCAAGGCTTTCGGGCAGGAGGAGCAGGAGCAGGCGTCGCTCAACGACGAGGCGCGCAAGCTTTTCCAGTCCCGGCTCCGCACCGCGAGGATCAACGCGGTGTTCGGCGCCGGCCTGGATGCCATCCCCGGTCTCACCCAGCTGGCCATCCTCGGCTTCGGGGGCTGGCTTGTCATGGAGGACCAGGTCTCACTCGGCGTGTTCCTCGCCTTCTCCAGCTACGTCCTGCAGCTCGTTGCCCCGGTGCGCTTCCTGTCCGGCCTGATGGCCACCAGCCAGCAGGCGCGAGCGGGCGCCCAGCGGGTCGTCGAGCTGCTGTCGACGCAATCACGCGTGCAGGAGCGTCCCCACGCCGTCCGGCTGGAGAACCCCGAAGGGCTGCTCGAACTCGACCATGTCGACTTCCGTTACCCCGGTGGCGACTTGGTGTTGCACGACATCTCGCTGCGGGTGAACCCGGGGGAGCGGATCGCCGTCGTGGGGGCCTCGGGTTCGGGGAAGTCCACCCTGGCCCATCTCATCGCCCGGTTCCACGACCCCACGTCGGGAGTGGTGCGCATCGACGGCCGCGACATCCGCGAGTACAGCCTGACCTCGCTGCGTGCCGCGGTCGGGATGGTGTTCGAGGAAGGCTTCCTCTTCTCGACGACGATCCGCGACAACATCGCGTTCGGCAGGCCGACGGCCACCACCGACGAGGTGGAGCACGCGGCGGTCGCAGCCCATGCGCACGGCTTCATCGCCGGGCTCCCCGACGGCTACGACACCGTCGTGGGCGAACGCGGCTTCACCCTGTCCGGCGGGCAACGGCAACGACTCGCACTCGCCCGAGCGGCTCTGACCAGCCCCCAGGTGCTGATCCTTGACGACGCCACGTCGGCCATCGACGCGCGCACGGAGCACGCCATCCACCGCTCGCTGGGGGAGGTCCTCGCCCAGCGGACGACCGTGCTGATCGCCCACCGGCACTCGACCCTCCTTCTGGCGGATCGGGTCATCGTGCTCGACCACGGCCGGATCGTCGACGTCGGGACCACCGAAGAGCTGCTCGAGAGATCCCAGCTCTTCCGTGAGCTCCTGACCGGACCCGACGCGGACTTCGAGGCAGGGCCTGAGGAACCGGTCACCGAGCTGGACCCCGCCGCCTGGCCGGAGGACGTGTCACGGCTGGGCGCACCCAAGATCAGCAGCCACACCAGCGAGGCCGCCACGCGGGCGGCGTCCGGCTCGCACGGCCCCGGTATGAGTGGCGACACCTCGACCCTCGCCGGTTTGGCCACGGTGTCACCCACGCTGCTCCAGGCCGTGGAGCGCCTCCCCGAGCTGCGCGGCGAGCCCGACATCGACCTCGTAGAGGCAGTCGCGCCACACGACCAGTTCTCCATCGGGAGCGTCTTCCGGTCCTTCACCAAGCCGCTGTTGCTGGTCTCGGTCATGGTGGTCGTCGACGCCGTGTCGTGGATCGCGACGCCCGTGCTGATCAAGTTCGGCATCGACCACGGCGTCCTCCAGCACTCCCGCCAGATGCTCACCTGGGTCTGTGTCGTCCTCCTGGCCATCCAAGGCGTCATCTGGGTCAACAGCAGGGTGATGATCTACTCCGCCCAGCGCACTGCCGAGCGCATGCTGTTCGGGCTGCGGGTGCGTACGCTCGCGCACCTGCAACGACTGTCGCTCAATTACTACGAGCAGCACATGGCCGGCACGATCATGACCCGGATGACCTCCGACGTCGAGGCCTTCGCCCAGCTGTTGCAGCAGGGACTGCTGACCGCGATGGTGAGTCTGCTGTCGTGCGCCGGTATCGCCGTTGCCCTCATCATCTTCGACGTCCAGCTCGCCCTCGCCGTCTCGGCGGTGCTGCCGATCCTGGTGGTCACGACACTGTGGTTCCGCTCCGCTTCGGGGAGGACATACCTGACCGCGCGCCACCGGGTGTCGGTGCTCTACGCCACCATGCAGGAGAGCCTCGCCGGCGTCGCGGTCAGCCAGGCCTACTGCCGGCAGCAGGCGAACGGAGCGCGGTTCGCGACGCTGGCCGACTCCTACTGCGAGGCCCGGATTCGCTCGGCCGAGCTGATCGCCCGGTTCTTCCCGCTGCTCCAGCTGTTGAGCACCGTCGCCAAGGCCATCGCGCTCGCGGTCGGCGCCCCGCGTGTCATCGAGGGTGACCTGTCCTACGGGCTGCTGATTGCGTTTCTGCTCTACCTCGACCAGTTCTTCACGCCGATCCAGCAGCTGTCCCTCGTCTTCGACCAATGGCTACAGGCGAAGGTCGCGGTCGTCCAGCTGCGAGAGCTCCTGCAGACGCCGACGGGCACCCCGCTCGCCGAGGACCCCGTCGTCCCGGGGCGCCTGTCCGGCAGGATCTCCCTGGACCACGTGACGTTCGCCTACGAGAGCACAGGCCTGGTCGCGATGGACGACGTGAGCCTCGAGATCCCGCCCGGGCAGGTCGTCGCTCTGGTCGGCACCACCGGTGCAGGTAAGTCGACCCTGGTCAAGCTGGTGGCCCGGTTCTACGACGCCTCCGCGGGCACGGTGAGCCTCGACGGCATCCCGATCAAGCAGCTCGACCTGGCGGCCTACCGCCACCAACTCGGGTTCGTCCCCCAGGAACCTTTCCTCTTTTCGGGAACGATCCGTTCCAACATCGCCTACGGGAAGCCCGAGGCGCCCGACCTTCTCGTGGAGCGGGCCGCTCGCGCAGTGGGGGCACACGCCTTCATCGCCGAGCTGCCGCTCGGCTACCACACCCCGGTGAGCGAGCAGGGCCGGTCACTGTCGGCCGGCCAACGCCAGCTTTTGAGCCTGGCGCGGGCACTCCTCGTCGACCCCGCGATCCTGTTGCTCGACGAGGCGACGGCCAACCTGGACCTCGCCACCGAGGCACGCGTCCAGCGAGCGATGGGACTGGCCGCGAGGGGACGTACGACGCTGCTGATCGCGCATCGGCTCCAGACGGCACGAGCCTCCCAGCGCATCCTGGTCGTGGACAACGGGCTGATTGTCGAGGACGGCTCCCACGACGAGCTTCTCAAGCTGGGAGGCCACTATGCGGCGCTGTGGGCGGCGATGGTGACGAGTGCCGCCCACAGCCACGAGTGAAGGGCTGGACACGACGCCCGGTCGGGCAAGGCCGCAACGGTCGGCGGGCTCCCGGGGGGTGAGGTCATGGGCTGTCCTCCGGCAGGCTGATCGGCGTGGGTCAGGTCGATCGGACTGCGTGGGTCTGGAAGGCGATCAAGTCGCTCCGCAGCCGGAACTGCGACAGCGCCCTGGGCTGGCCCTGCTCGTCCTCCAGGACGTCCTCCAAGAAGAGCATGGGCGCTCCGACCTCCACACCCACCAACCACGCGGACTGCTCGTCGGCTGCGATCGCACCGATCGTCGTCGACTTGCTTCCGCGGATCCTGACGTCAAAGTGCTTCTCCAGGAACAAGATCGCGTCAGGTTCGTCGACAACGACTCCTCGGGACTCCTCGGGACTCAGCGCGACGTAGCTCACCGAGATGCCCAGCACCATCTCGTGCCGGAGGAGGAGTGACTCCATCATGAGCACGGTCCAGTCCCCCACGAGCTGCAGTCGCTCACGCACCAGGCCCGGGCAACCCAGGGTCTGGTACTCCAGGGCACGGAGCTGGGTGTGGATGGCCCTCTCGCCGCCGAACGCCTCGACGGGGGCGATGTGGTTGATCCGCAAGGTCGTCACACGGGCAGAGCGCGTGCCCCGCTTCGGGCTGCGCGTGACCAGACCGTCCTTGGCCAGAAGCTGCAGGACCGCACGCACCGTGTTGCGGCTCGCCGACAAGGCGCCGGTCAGCTCCCCCTCGACCAGGTACTGGCTCTCGCAACTGCTCTGGAGGGAGGAACGCAGGAGGTCGTAGGCCCTGCGCATCGAGTTGTTCAGCCGGTCCGGAGTCTGGCGGTGCCGTTGGTACAGCGTCTCGGGGCGCACCGGCCCGACAGGGTGGGTCGTCACCGCCGACCGCCACGGTTCTGCGGCGTGACGAGGCAACAGATCATCTGCACGAGGAAACCCCCTTCGAAGCGGCGGCCATCCAGCCTGATCATGGAAGCACGGGAGTGTTGCCTCAATCATCCTCAGATGCGACGTACATATTGCGCCATCGGTTGCCCTCTGGACAGCAGGTCGCCCCTCAGGGCTGGTCAGTAATGCCGTCGGAGACTCGCAGGCAGGCGTTCGAATTCAGCCAGAGCCGGGCGTCGGCGATGTCCTGGTGCATCCGCTTCACCAGCGCCTCGATGTCGGAGAAGCGGCGCTGCGGTCGAATCCTGTGGTCGAGACAGACCCGCAGCCACTGACCGTAGAGGTCACCGGAGAAGTCCAACAGGTGTGCTTCGAGGAGGCGGATCCCGTCGCGACCGTAAAACGTGGCCCTCCGGCCGACCGACACGGCTGCGCCGTACGTGTCGCCGTCGGGCAGCTGCACGAGCCCAGCCCACACTCCGTCGCTCGCGCTCTCGTCGCCCAGCACGATGTTGGCGGTGGGGAAGCCGAGCTCGCGGCCCCGCCGGTCGCCATGCTCGACCCGTCCCTCGATGAGCCCCACCTGCTTGGACGCTGTTCTGTCCGAATATCGACGAAGCCTCAGTCGCGCACCAAGCGGCACGCCGAGGACGGTGCTGGTCAAGGTCGAGTCCATCTTGTCTCTCCTGCGGCACGGGGGGAACGGTTGGGCCAAGGACCAGTGCGACGGATCCCCATTGCGGGCGAACAAGTCGGCGGTGACGTCTGGATTACGCCGTTGCGGGCTGTGATGCGCATCCCTGCCGGCGCGCCTCCGGACGTCGACAACGGCCACGGCATGCCTCCTCCCCGCCTCCCCGAAGCGCCAAGGCCAGCGCAAAGGACCGGCAACCAGAGAGTGACCCCAGAGCAACAGCGGCGCGCTTGACTCCCCGGCATGAAGTTCCGAGGCACTAGGTATCGTCGCTGGAACGGCCCTCGGCGTAAGACGCCGCGCGACCATCGCGTCATCGCATCGGACCGGGACACTCGTCGCACCCGGCTGCTGGTCGATGCCGCCCAGCAGGCCGACCCCACCGAGCTCAACCACGAGTGGCTGGCCGACCGAACGGGGGTACCCCTCGGCTACCTCGTCTGGCGGTATCCGACCGCCGCCGACCTGCGTGCCCTCAGGTCGCTGTCCACGTGAGCCGCGCTCCGGTCCGGAGGGCCGGCGAATCGACGGGCTCGATCAGAAGCTGCTCAGGTTCCCCCGGAGGTACGGCGAGTCTCGGCCATGACCTTGCAGAGCTCGTCCGCGACCTCGGCCGGCTCGAGTGCGTGGGACGTCGCTGTTATCTGGCGCAGCGTCCGGTTGGGGGTGTCCAGCTTGGCGGCCGGCGAGTTCTGGTGGCCGTTGGTCCCGAGGTGGCCGCCAGCTGCTGGATCGGCACGTCGACGTCGTAGCCGGAGAAGTCGACATCGGTGATGAACGCCAGCCCCGCGAGTCCGACCTCGGAGTTCTCCCGCATCCCGTCGTCATGCCGCTTCTTGCAGTCGACCGCCTCGGCGGTCGTCTCTCCCGGCAGGGCTTGGGCACGTTGGAGTGTTCGTCGTCCGGGAGCCAGCTCAGGTCGCTTGGGCACGTTGGAGTGTTCGTCGTCCGGGAGCCAGCTCAGGTCGGTGACCGGGCCACAGGCTCGGGAGACTCAGAAGCGGGCCAGGCCGGCATGACGCCGCAGCTGTCCGCACGTGCGGCAGATTCGGGGTGGCTGCTTCGGTGGACCGTGCGCGAGCACGATCCGCACCAGCCGGCGTCGTCTCGCAGATAGTCCGGCTTGCCGCAGCGGGCAGGGCTGTTGGGCCGCGTCCCGATGGGCTGAGCGGACCGCATGGCCGCACTGTTCGCCGACCCGCGAGCAGGGGATGCACCGCCGGTCCTGTTGGAGTACACGGTCCTTGTTGCAGGCCGGACATGGCGCCTTCGCTGCCTGCTCCTGCATCCGGCGCCAGCAGCGGCAGCAGTGCTGGCGGTCGCGATCGCCGACCGGAGCCCCGCAGGTGACGCAGCACGGTTGCCTCGGCCTCGCGGCCTTCGCCCACTTGGACGCATTGGACTTCCTCGTGCGGTTCAGTGATGCCCCCAGAGCCGCCGCTGCCGCGCCGCCCCCAAGTCCTGCTCGCCCGCGACCCGTTCACGACCGCGGACGAAACCGCGCTGCTGCGCGATCACCCCATCGACGTGCTGGTCACCACGGACAGCGGCGGTGCCGCCACGGCACCCGAACTCACCGCCTCTCCACCTGATGCGGCTCTTCGGGCTCAGCGACGGCGCCGCCACGTGCTACCTAAGCGCCGCGCACCCCGAGCGCACCAGCAAGCTGCCCCGATGATGGGACTTCCCCACAGCCCATGGTTTCGTGAATTCATCGTTCCGCGGCTGCATCTGTACGCCCATGGCAGACCCTCCTGGGCCGACGTACCGCCGTACGCGGCGCATCGCCGCTTCGCGAGGGGTGTCCGTCCACGGCGGACGACAAAAGCAAAGGCAAGGAGGTTACCCACTCCTTGCCACTCTCAACGTATAGCGCACCGGGGGGCTTGTGGCAAGACCCGGGTCGTGCCGCAGAATCGTCGGCCGAAGCCAGATCCTGCGGAAATGGAGTCTTCGTGATTGACGTGATCGTTGCCGGCGGCGGACCGACCGGCTTGATGCTGGCGGGCGAGTTGCGGCTGGCCGGCGTGCACGTGGTCGTGCTGGAGAAGTTGACCGAGCCGTCCGAGCGGTCCCGCGGGCAGGGCCTGCACGCGCGCAGCGTCGAGATGATGGACCAGCGCGGCCTGCTGGACCGGTTCCTCGCGGTCAGTGAGAAGTTTCAGGTCGGCGGTCTCTTCGGCGGCATCCTCAAGCCGTGGCCGGACCGGTTGGACACGGCGCACCCGTACGGCGTCGCCACCCCGCAGCCGGTCACCGAGCGGCTGCTCAACGAGCGCGCCGTCGAACTCGGTGCCGAGATCCGGCGCGGCTGCGAAGTTGTCGGACTGAGCCAGGACGAGGACGGGGTGACCGTCGAGCTGGCCAGTGGGGGCACCCCCGTCAATGAAGGCGTGGCCGCCGGGGGAGGGGGAGGCACGCACCTGCGCTCGCGCTACCTCGTCGGGTGCGACGGCGGCCGCAGTGCGGTGCGCAAGCTGCTCGGCGTCGGTTTCCCCGGCGAGCCCGCCAAGGTCGAGACGCTGCTGGGTGAAATGGAGGTGACCGAGGATCCGGCGACGATTGCTGCCGTCGTCGAGGAAGTCCGCAAGACTCAACTGCGGTTCGGCGTCGTCCCCAACGAGGACGGAGTGTGCCGCGTTGTCGTCCCCGCCGACGGGGTGGCCGAGGACCGTGCGACCGCGCCGACCCTCGAGGAGTTCAAGCAACAGTTGCGGGCGATCGCCGGCACCGACTTCGGCGTGCACTCGCCGCGCTGGCTGTCCCGGTTCGGCGACGCCACCCGGCAGGCCGAGCGCTACCGGGTCGGCCGGGTGCTGCTGGCCGGCGACGCGGCGCACATCCACCCGCCGACCGGCGGGCAGGGGCTCAACCTCGGCGTCCAGGACGCGTTCAACCTCGGCTGGAAGCTGGCCGCTGCGGTCAACGGCTGGGCACCGGAAGGGCTGCTGGACAGCTACCACGCCGAACGGCACCCGGTGGGCGCCCGCGTGCTGGAGAACACCCGCGCGCAGATCACGCTGCTGGGTACCGATCCGGGTGCGACCGCGCTGCGGGAGTTGTTCTCGAAGCTGATGGACTTCGAGGAGGTGAACCGGTACGTGACCGAGATGATCACCGCGGTCGACGTCCGCTACGAATTCGGCGAGGGCCACGAACTGCTCGGCCGGCGGATGCGGGACGTGGAACTGAAGCGGGGGCGCCTCTACGAGCTGATGCACGGCGGCCGCGGGCTGCTGCTCGACCAGACCGGCCGGCTCTCGGTGGCGGGCTGGGCGGATCGGGTCGACCACGTCGTCGACGTCAGCGAGGACCTGGACGTGCCCGCGGTACTGCTGCGGCCGGACGGCCACGTGGCGTGGGTCGGTGAAGATCAGCAGGCTCTGCTCGGCCGGCTGACACAGTGGTTCGGCGCTGCCGCCGGCTGAGCGACCTCCGGGTGGCCGAGCCCCCCGGCCACACCGAAATCCGGCAGCCGTCGACTGGCCGTATGAGGTCCGCATATCGTCAGATGCCCGCGTGGACCAAGGTGGCCGCCACGGCGAGAGACAGCAGCGAGACTGCGACCACTTCCAGGACGAGCGAGCAGAGGAGCAGCCGTGCAGCGGAGCGGTTCGCGCCGCGCAGGCCGTCGAGCAGGTCCAGCCGGGCACTCTGCGATGCCGAGAAGGCATCGGGACCGGGGTTGTCCCAGGCTTCCCGCAACCATCGCGTACTGAGGGTGGAATGGCGGCGCGGGATGTTCACGCTCAGTGCTGTGACGGCGGCGGCGATGAACAGGGCGAGTGCGGCGATGGTCAGGGCCGCAACGGATGCAGGCACGTGGCCCTTGGAGTCCCGGCCGCTGACCGAGGCAGCTCCCAGGGCGAGCGCGACCAGCACACCGCTGCTGCTCACCACCGCATTGCCGCGCTGGATGAGTGATTCCTTGATCTTGCGTTCCTCGCTGAGCTGATCCTCCAGCAGTGCGACAAGGACCTGCCTGCCGTTGCTTTCCGGCGTTGCCATCAACCCACCTTCCGCGGCCGGTCAGGCGCGGCCCATGGTCATCGGACGCGTCCGGCCTTCGCGGCGTTTGAGGTAGGTGAATGACCAGTCGTGGAGAGAGCGCGGCGGGTTCAGAGGCTGTGTCTCCAGGGGGGCCAACAGATCCTGCCCCACACGGAGTACGGCGTCCGAGAGACTCAACTCGTCCACCAGCTGCCTCAACGGTCTCATCTCGTCGCTGAGTTCGGCCAGCCTGGCGCGCAGTCGCGGAATCTCCTCGAGGCCCGCCGGCCGGGTGATCTCCGGGCGGCCTTCGCCGGGAGGTCCGTTGTCGAGTTTGGAAATGACGCGTCGCAGACGTCTGCGAATGCCACTACGGATGTTCTGCCGGTCCAGTTCCGACTCCGGGGGCAGTACGTCCATCACCTGGCGCAGCTTCTCGGCGAGGCCCCGATCCGAATACCCGGTGTCCCTGATGGCGGCGAGCCGGCCGCGGCAGTCCGCGATCAGATCGGGGGCCAGGTGCTCCACAGCGCCAAGGTGCCGCCCGAGGGCATCGATCTGCACGGGCCATTCGATGGGCACGTAGCTGACGGCGTTCTGGTAGCGCACTCGTTCCTGCGTCAGCCTGCTCAGTCTCCAGTCGGTTGTTCTCTCCTCCCGAAGAAGCTCCGCGAGTTGGGAGGGCGCGGGGCCCATGTGCACGATGAGCTGCCTGAACAGGCGGTAGACCGAAAGGGATTCCTCCACGGCGAGAAGCGTGCCGTGCCGCTCCCGCATGCTCAGCACGAGAAGGCAGGGCAGGAGTGACTCGTGGATTCCGAAGAATGCCGCCGCGCTGGTGGTCGCCCGTGTCCACCCCCTTTCGTGTACGTCGGCGGAGTGCGGTCTGCTCCCTGCCGCCTGACCGAATTCGCCATAGGCGTCCTCCCGCTCCAGGGATCTCCAGAACGCGGTTTCGAAGGTCGCGTCGTCCCGTAACGAGGGCAGGTTCAGCGTCATGCCCGCGACGCCCGCGGCCTGCGGCCTGCGAGGGTGCTGGACACCCCCGCCCGTAATCGGCCCATCGTGGTCCGGAGGCGCTATGGGGCACAGCACCGCCAGCGACGCACCGGTCACATCGTGCACGCTCGTCCAGTCATGGTTGAGTTCGTCGTGCTGGGTGCGGGCGTCGGCCGTGCGGGCCAGCAACAGCACGGTACCCAGGTAGCCGCTCGTAGCGGAGGCGGACAGCAGGTGTCTGAGGAACGCGTTGACCGGTAACGGAGTGACCAGCACCGAGCCTCCTGTCTGCGAGACGGGAAGCAGCGCCCGCCGGTGTGCTCCCACCGCAGCAGTTTCGGGGAGGGGAGGCAGTCGGCGCGGGTGGTGACCGGTTCTGGTGGAAGTCTTTCGTCTTCGGACCTTGTGCCGGCCCGACAGGATCGACCCAGCCGTCAGTCGGGGCCGGCGTGCCTGTTCCGAACATGGCCGAGGTCGATCGGTGTTGAGGGCACAGGGCCGGGAGTTGTCTACGGCATGTAGGCCAGCACGTACGTACCAACTCCGCCGGCCAGGCAGAGAAACGTGGCGCCGGGATGCCAGGCGACCCCGGTCAGGTCGCTGGCAACGCGCAGGGCGCAGTGGCGGCGACCGGTGGCCACCTGCCACAGCCGCACCGTTTGGTCGCGGCCGACTGTTGCGAGCAGCGCGCCGTCGGGTGAGAACGCGCAGTTCTCCACCCAACTGGAATGGCCGGTCAGCACAGCCTGTTCGGTGCCGTCGGAGATCTGCCAGAGCCGCACCGTGCGGTCGTCGCTGGTGGTGGCGAGCAGAGTGCCGTCCGGGGAGAAGGCACAGTCGTTCACGTGGTCGGTGTGGCCGCTCAGCACCATGTGTTCGGTGCCGTCGGCGACTCGCCACAGCCGTGCCGTGCCGTCGTGGCCCGCGGTGGCGAGCAGGGTGCCGTCCGGGGAGAAGACGCAGCCGGTTATCCCGTCGGTGTGGCCGGTCAGCACCAACTGCTCGGTGCCGTCGGCGATCTGCCAGAGCCGCACTGTGCGGTCGTTACTGGCGGTGGCGAGCAGGGTGCCATCAGGAGAGAACGCACAGCCACGCACCCAGCCGGTGTGGCCGCTCAGCACCGTGTGTTGGGTGCCGTCGGCGACTCGCCACAGTCGTGCCGTGCGGTCGTTGCTCGTGGTGGCGACCAGGGTGCCGTCCGGGGAGAAGGCGCAGCTGTGGACTCGGCTGGTGTGGCCGGTGAGGATTGCTTGTTCGGTGCCGTCGGTGGTGTGCCACAGTCGTGCCGTGCCGTCGCCTCCTGTGGTGGCGAGCAGCGTGCCGTCGGGGGAGAAGGCGCATCTGTATACCCGGGCGTGGCCGGCCAGCACGGCCACGGTGGCACCGCTCGCCACCTGCCAGAGCCGTGCAGTTTGATCGTTGCTGGTGGTGGCGATCAATGTCCCGTCGGGAGAGAACGCGCAGCCGCGTACCCAGGCTGTGTGGCCGGTGAGGATTGCTTGTTCGGTGCCGTCGGTGGTGTGCCACAGCCGTACCGTGCCGTCGCCTCCTGTGGTGGCGAGCAGCGTGCCCTCGGGGGAGAAGGCGCAATTCTCCACCCCGCTGGAATGCCCGGTAAGGATTGCTCGTTCGGTGCCGTCGGCGGTCTGCCAGAGTCGCGTGGTCCGGTCATCGCTACTGGTGGCCAGCAGGGCACCGTCCGGAGAGAACTCACAGGCAGTCACGGTGTCGGTGTGGCCGGCGAGCACCCTCTGTTCGGTTCCGCGAGGTAATTGCCACAGTCGTGTTGTCCGGTCGTTGCCGGCGGTGGCCAGCAGGGCGCCGTCCGGGGAGAACGCGCAACTGGTCACCGCGTCGGTGTGACCGGTGAGTACGGTCTGCTCCCTGCCGTGGGGGATCTGCCACAGCCGCACGGTGTGGTCACTGCTGGCGGTGGCCAGTAGCGTGCCGTCGGCGGAGAACGCGCAGCTGTGCACCCAGTCCGTATGCCCGGCCAGGACCGCTCGTTGGGTGCCGTCGGGGATCTGCCACAGCCGCACCGTGTGGTCGTCGCTGGCGGTGGCAAGCAGGGTGCCGTCGGGGGAGAACGCGCAGTCCCAGACTCCGCCGGTGTGGCCGGTGAGTACGGCTTGTTCCCTGCCAGTCGGGAGCTGCCACAGCCGCACGGTGTCGTCGTTGCCGGCGGTGGCGAGCAGGGTGCCGTCGGGCGAGAACGCGCAGCTGATTACCCCGCCGACGTGTCCGGCCGGGCGTGGCCGGGCGGGGTCGGTCTGATCGGGTAAGGGCCAGGCGGGCTCCAGCCGGGGCCGGGGAAGAGTGTCTTGATAGCGGCGCAGGGTCGTCTCCAGTCGAGGCAGGCCGTGGAGTCGGCTGGCCAGCGTCGCACCCAGCGCCTCTGGTGGATCTGTCGGGCCGAGGAGACAAGCGGCGCGTTCGAGTACGGCCCGCAGCGTGTCGGTGCTGGGGCTGTCCACCATCGCAAGGTCGGCGGTGACTCCCACCACCGAGCCGAGCCTGCGGGTCTTGGCCTCCACCCACCGCAGGTCGCCCACCAGTGCGGTCAGCTGTTCACTTTCGCCTGCTGCGGCCAGATGCAGCGGCACATGGCGCCACAGATAGTCGGCGTCGGCAGGCAGGGTCCACCACGGCCGTTCCCGGCCGCCATTCCCGTGGGCCAGCAGCCCGCAGGCGGCGGTGATCAGCCGCCGGTGTGCCTCCGCCCGGTCCTCGGCACTGACGTGCGTGTGCAGGAAGGCACGGATGACATCGTGCAGTACCAGGCGGGGCCCGGGGGCATCCAGCCGGTAATCCGCGACCAGCCCCAGACCGGTCAGTTCCTCGCACAGGCGGTCGATGCGTACCCCGGGCCAGAGCAGTTCGAGCACTTCCAAGGGGATGGCAACGTCTTCGGGGAAGATGGCCAGATCGAGGTAGCGGTGCCGGTCTTCCGGCGCCAGCAGTGCCAGGCTGGCCTCGACGGTGGCGGCCACCGCCCGGCTGCGCAGAGCCGGTCGGGCCGGGTCGAACGCGGCCGGCCCGTCAGCTGCCAGGGTGCGCAGGATCTGGTCGGCCGCCTCCCGCGCCGATTGCCCCCGGTCCATCCGTCGGCGCAGGACACCGTTGAGCAGATTGAGCAATACGGGCCACCGCCCGGCCGCCTGGGCCAGCCGCTGCGCTGTGTCAGCGGGTAGCCCGGTGACGCCGTCGGCGAGCAGCAGCCGGGCCTGAAAGAGGGACATGGCGTCCACCGTGATGTGCGGCCTGCCGGGAGGCAGCAGGTCGGGGATGCGAGTGGTGATCAGCCGGGTGCAGCATCGCCCGCCGAATCGGAACGGTCGCAGTTGCGCCTCGTGCCACATGTCGTCGATGACCAGCAGCACCGGCTGCCCGTGCTGGTCGAGCAGGCGACCCAGCTCGGCTCCGGCCGCGTCCGGGTCGGAGAGTACCGGCCGGTGGCCGCTCAGTGCCCAGGCCAGATCGTTGACCCGCTCGGCCAAGTCCGCGCCGTGGATCTCCTGGCCCAGAGTCACCCACAGCAGACCGCCCGGATAACGTTCCGCGATCTCGGGCCGGTGGCACACCCACGCCGCGAGGGTCGTCTTGCCGAACCCTCCCGCTCCCCGGAGCCCGGTGGTCATGCCGACCTCGCTCGGTTCCGGTGCCGTCAGCTCGGCCAGCAGTCGGCCGGCCAGCTCGGGACGCTCGATCATCCTGTCCAGCGGAGGAGCCATCCAGGGCCGCTCATGATTTCCGCCCGCATGCCCATGTCTGTGGCCCCCGCCCCGGCCCCCATCAGGACTGCGTTGAGGTGTCGCATGCGGTTGGCTCGCACGCCATGCCTCCAGCCCGGCCCACGCCGCGATCACCACCGACAGACCGGCACCAACCGACCAAGTCCACTGCGACGTGGCCACGTTGGCCAGCACCCCCGCGCCGAATCCCAGCAGCGTCGACGTTGCGGCCGCCGTGCCCTGCGTGGACGACCCCCGCTCCACCCGCACCAACCCCCACCCCGGCCTGCACCTCACCTGCCCGCCGCGACCCGCCGTACGGGCACGGTATCGATCGCCATCATGTCTGCGGCGCCGAACGGTCAAGAATGACGGTCCTGGCTTGCGGACTTCCACCGGCCGCTCGGCGGTGCCGCGTGGCCGGATTGACGGCATCCTGACAGGCAGCGGCCCACCGGTAGTTGGCCGGCTGCTGTGCCGGGTCCGGCCGGCGCGCCCGGACTGTTTCCCCGGCGGACGCTTCACAGGGCGCTCCTCAGCCCGGCGCTGAGCGGAGGAGCGATCCGGCAACCCGTCGCAAGATGGGCGCCGACTGCGAGGGGCCATTACGGCGTTTGCGGTGTGGAGCTGTGGCCAATCTGAGTTACGGACCGTGCTGAAGGCGCTGCGTAGTGCGAACGAGGAGCGTCGTAGCCTCTAGAGTTCCGTCATGGACCTGGGCATGGCGCTCACCCTGATTGGCACTCTCACGGGCGTAGCGAGCGTGCTGGTGGCGGTGGTGCAGATGCGGCAATCGCCAACTCCGGCGCTCGAGGGGGAATCCGGCCGAGTTCATGGGAACGGCACTGACGAGGACCGACGGATACCGGCTTCGGACGACTCCCCTCCCCGAACCGTCACCCCTGTCCGACCCGCACGCACACTCTGTGCCCCTACCGGCCGACTTGGGGAAGTGCATGGCCGGGAGGAGCTACTGGCCCGGCTGAACCACCGGTTCTCCGCGCCCGATGGCCGGTTTCAGGTGTTGGCCGGCCTCGGAGGTACGGGAAAGACGACCGTCGCCCTTGCGCTGGCCGATCGGGCGGAGAGTCAAGGGGCCAGAGTGTGGTGGGTATCGGCCACGGAGAAGGCATCCCTGATGGGCTCGCTCCTCGGACTGGCCGTCACACTGGGTGCTTCTCCGAACCACGTGGAGGAAGCACGAGCAGGGGCTCGCGATCCGGCCGATGTTCTCTGGGAACGTCTGGAGGCGGAGAGCGGGTGGCTCCTCGTCTTCGACAACGCGGACGACATGGACGTCATCGCGCTCGGGGACACTGCCGTGGGCGACGGCAGCGGATGGATTCGTCCGACTCGTGCCGGGCTGATCGTCGTGACGAGCCGGGTCGTGGAGCGAAGGGTCTGGGGCCGGCACGCCGATGTTCACCAGCTGGGATGCCTGGATGCCGCAACCGGTGCCCGCGTGCTTCTCGACCTGGTGCCGTGGGCCGGCACAGCGGCGGAAGCAGGTGCGTTGTCACAACGCCTTGGGGGCCTGCCCCTCGGTTTGCGCCAGGCGGGAGTGTATTTGGGTTCGCCGTTTGCCGCCGAGCGCTCCTTCACCACGTACCTGGAAGGACTCAACGATCGTTTTCCGGCCCTGCTGAGCACGGGCAGTGAGCCCCGATCGGAGGTGACCCAGACGTGGGAAGTGTCCCTGGACGCCTTGGCGGCCCAAGGCAGAGCGCAAGCCCGCCGGCTTCTCAGGGTGCTGTCGTGCTTCGCCCCCTCGGTGGAAATCGGGTCTCCGCTGATGGACCTGAACACGCTGAGCGAGTGTCTCGGCGGGCCTGGCACGGCCGAAGTCCGCGCGGGGCTCGAGGCGTTGCTCTCGGTGGGCCTGCTCGAGTGGGGAGCAAGCCCCAACCGCCGGGCAGACGCCGGAGTTGTGGTGCACCCGCTCGTCGCAGCAGCCAGCCGCCAGCACCTGACCGTCCAAGCCGCCTCGGCGGCAGCCTCGTTGATCCGCAGCGCCACCGACCGTCTACGACACGACAACCCGGAGGATTGGTCGGTCTGGCTGAGCGTCTTCCCTCACGTGCAGTCTCTGCTCACCTTGAGCCCCGCGGTACTGGACGACGACGGACTCGCCACCATCGCGTGGGCTGTCGTACAGACGTGTTCTGCGTTGCGGTGGAGCGGTGCCTGGGCCGCTCCGGAGGAACTTGCGAGGTCAGCACTCCACCAGGCGGAACAACTCGGCCCGGATCACGAGGCGGTCCTCGCCCTTCGGTACCAGCGGGCCGTCTCCGCCGTCTATCAAGGACGCTACGGGGAGGCTGAGTCCGAGCTGCAGGACATTCTGAGGGCCCAGCTCTGCTCACTCGGCCCGGATCACCCGGCCACGTTGACCACACGGCACGAGGCCGCTCACGTTCTGGTGGAACAGAGCCGCCTGGCGGAAGCGGAGGCCGCCTGCCGCGCCGTATTGCTGGATCAGCACAGAGTGCTGGGGCCCGACCATCCCCAAACGCTCGCCACGCGGCACTGGCTGCTGCGTGCTGTCGGCGAACAAGGGCGTCCCGCAGAGGCAGAGGCCGGCTACCGCGAGGTTCTTCAGACTCGGATCCGGGTCCTCGGCCCTGAGCATCCCTATACCTTGATGACCTACAACAACCTGGGTCTGCAGATTGCTCACCAGGGCCGCTTCGCCGAAGCGGAGGCCGTGTTCAGTGAACTTGTCGATACCCGGGTGCGCGTCTTCGGCCCTCAGCACCCGTACACCTTGCAGGCGCGCTCCAATCGAGCCTGGGTGGTGACGTGCCTCGGGCGATACGCGGAAGCGGAAAGCGAGCTCCGCAGCGTCCTGGACATCGAGCGACGGGTACTCAGCCCGGACCATACGAACGCACTCGACGCCCGCTGCGAACTTGCTCAGGCGATTGCGGGGCAAGGCCGCTATGAAGAGGCCGAATCGGAACTGCGTGAGGTCATCGAAGCGGAGATCCGGGTCCTTGGACCCGATCACCACCTCACGGGGGACGCACAGTACGAGCTCGCCCTGACGCTTGTCCGGCTGGGCCGGCATCAGGAAGCAGCGGAGGAGCTCCGATCACTTCTTGCCGTACGGACGCGAACGCTGGGAACCGATCACCCGAGGACTGTGGCCACGAGAGAGTCCTTGTCCTCCCTGGATTCACGGGATGGCTAGGTGACCGGGGCCTGTAGCGCTGGATGTGCAGAGGAGATGGCCTCCGGCAGTTTGGTGCCGGTCTCCAGGACCATCCGGATGCGGCACAGGCGTCGTCCTGCCCGGGCTCCGGGTGCTGGGAACGTTCGTCCACCGCTGGTCAGGAGCTGCCTGACCGGGTGAATGTCTACTATTTCCCGGTTCTGGTGAAGCGTCGCGTGCCAGACTGATGCAGGGGGGAAGCGGCACCTGAGACGCGGGGCGTCGCGTCTGTTCCCGGAGCGCCGCGCGCAATGTGCTCGGGAGGATCGCCGAAACATCCGCACTGGCCCGGTTGCTCCGTGACGCGGCATCAGGGCGTGGCAGTGCGTTGTTCATCATAGGAGAACCGGGGCTGGGACGGACCACCCTGCTGCGCAGAATTCTCACCCTCGACGACACGCTGCGGTCGGTGTCCCTCGCGGGCACCGCCGCCGAATCGGGACTGCGCTACGCGGGCCTGCACCAGGTCGTCCAGGCGCACCGCTGCTATCTGCCACAGCTCCGCGCACCCCAGCGCGATCTGCTCGGCCACCTCTTGGCCACCGGGCACGACCGGCCCGGTGACAGCGGTCTCGCGGTCGGTGCCGCGGCCCTCGGTCTGCTCGGCGCCGCGGCCGCCCGGCGTCCTCTGCTGCTCGCGATCGACGATGCGCATCTGCTGGACGCCCCGTCCATGGAGGTGCTGCTCTTCGTGGCCCGGCGCATCGCGGGCGAGCCGATCGCCATGCTCCTCACCGCGGAACACCGCTACTCCGCCGCCACGTCCGCAATCCGCCCGGCCCTCACCGGCGTACCGGAGCTGCGACTGGGACCGCTGGACCCGGCCGACGCGCGGATCCTGCTCCAGCGGTCCGCCCCGTACCCGCTCCGGCGTTACGTCGCCGAGCGGCTGCTCGCCGTCGCGGAGGGCAATCCGCTCGCGCTCACCGAACTGCCGGCGGTCCTCACACCGGGCCAGTGTGCGGGAAACCTGCCGCTGGACGACCCGCTCACCCCCGGTGAGCGGCTGCGCGACTCCCTTCTGCCGACGCTTGCCCGGCTCCCTGACACCGCCCGCGCCGCCCTGCTGGTGCCCGCTGCGGCGGGCGACGGCCGCAGCGGCGCCGTCCAGCGCGCACTGGCGCTGCTCGGTCATGAGCCCGACGCGCTGCTGCCCGCCGAAGAGGACGGCGTTCTCGAACTGCGCCGGGGGCGGCTGGTCTTCGCCGACCGGCGGCTTCGTCTGGTCGCGTACCACGACGCCTGTGCGTCGCGGCGGCGCGCCGTCCACCGGGTGCTCGCGCAGGTCCTGCACGGCACGGCCGCGGCACGCCACCTGGCCGCCGCGCACATC
>NZ_JBSFUK010000037.1:45179-48169 GCF_053591755.1 Streptomyces sp. NPDC002926 | reverse complement strand
CGCGGCGGCCGCACCGCCCGCGCGGGCGAGTCCGGCAGCGTCGTCACCCTGGTCCTGCCCAACCAACGCCGCGAGATGGCACGCCTCATGGCAGCGGCCGGCATCACCCCGCACACCGCCCAGGTCCGCTCCGGCGAAGCCGAACTCAGCCGCATCACCGGCGCCCAGCCCCCCTCCGGCATCCCCGTCAGCGTCAGCGCGCCGGTGACGGAGCGCCCCAAGCGCGGCGGCGCCCCGTTCCGCGGCCGCGGTACCCGTCCGGGTCAGCCCGGTCGCTCCGGTGGCGAGTCCCGCCGGACCGCCGAGGCCCGCCAGACCGCCGAGGCCCGTAAGGCCGCACGGGTCCGTCGTGGCGCGTAGACCGGGCGACCGGCCCCTCGCACGTGGCGAGACTGCAGTGCCGAAATCCGGCCGTACCGAACAATCTTGACGGGGGCTTCCCGGCCTCCCCTTCGAGTTCTGGACGCGGCTGATGCGGCGTGCGTCGGCGGCGAGTTCGGCTCGCGCGTCCTTCGCGGACTCACACGTCGGCATTCAGCGCAGGGGCAGCACGAGTTCGGACGGGTCATTCTCCGGCGAGCCGAACGACACCTTGCTGAGGAGCGGTGTGCGACCGCCGTACAGCGGGTCCTTGGTATCGAGGACCAGAGCCAGCCGGTGCCCGGCGGGCAGGTCGTAGGCAGTGGCGAAGAGCGGGATGTCGAGGGCGAAGGCCCGCCCCGGCATCCTGCCCGACCAGCTCTGCGGGGCGTGGGAGATCAACTTCCCCACGCCGAGGGCGTTCACGTCGTAGAGGTGGCCGATCACCGTGCCCTCCGGCCCGGAGGCGGTGACGGTCGTGTGCAGCCTGACGGCTCCGCGGATGTGCTGCGTGGCCCCGTACGGTGCCGACTGCCATACGGCTCCGGACCAGCGGGGCAGCGACGGGACCACGACGACGGGAGGCAGCTTGACGACCTGGTCGAGCAGTCCTGACAGTTCGGTGATGCCGCCGTCGGCACCCGAGTTCGTACCGCCGACGACCGGCGTCTGCCATCCCGTCCCGGCCGTGCCGCTGTTCCCGGGCGGGCCGCCGTCGAGGGCACCGGTGCCGAAGGCGTTCGCACCGCCGAGCCGCAGCCGCTGGGTCCGCGAACTGACGGCCTGCCAGGATGGATAGGTCTCGCGTGCCCCACCGGGCCGCACTTCCAGCTCCACCGGCGGCCGAGGTGAGCCGCCGCTGCCCTTGAGGTGCTCGTCGAACCAGCTGAGCGCACTCGCCCAGGTGGCGTTATCCAGCCCGAGCAGGCCGGTGACCTCCTGCGTGGCATGGTCGCCGGGACGTAGCTCGATCCGCTTGGGACCGGTCAGCTTCTGATAAAAGGCAGTGATCTGGCTGGGGTTGAAGATGCTGTCACCCCATGCGCCGGCGAGGAAGACGGCTGTGCCGTTGGTGTTGATGCGGTCCACGTACGCGCCCGGGGACCTGGTCTGCGCCCATCTGACGACGTCGGGGGCATTGCGGTCGGAGAAGAGGTTGTCAAGCATCCGCCGGAGCTCGGCGCTCTCCCGGCCGACGGGTGCCCCTACGGCGGTGAGTGCGGCGGCGGCCTGCAGATGCCGTGTTTCGCCGCTGTACAGCGAGTCGACAAGGTCTCCCCAACCGCTCATCGCGGCCACCGCTTTGATCCGCGGATCGGCGGCGGCCCCCATCAGGGTCAGACCGCCTCCCAGGGAGAGACCGGTCATCCCGATCCGCCGCGGATCGGCCGGAGTCCGGGCGATGACCCAGTCGATGACCGACGAGATGTCCGCCACGTCCTTGGGCCCGGCAACGTCGACCTCGCCGCCGGAGAGCCAGAAGCCGCGGACGGTGTAAGTGACCACGAGATAGCCGCTCGCGGCGAGTTTCTTGCCCTGCAGGACGTACTCGAGGTCGTTCTGCCCCCAGCTGGCCGGCTGCACGATCACCGGGTAGCGGCCGTGCGCGTCGGCGCCGGGTGTGCCTGGGGCGGGGGTGAAGACGTTCGCCTTGAGGACGACACCGTCCTTCATCGGGATGTCGGTGAGGCGCACGGAGGGTCCCGCCGTGGCTTGCGCTGCCGCGCGCTGCGGCCCCGGGTCCGCTGATGCCGGTGCCGTCCCTGCTGCCTGCGCTGCGGGTGCCGCGGCGACTGTTCCGACGAGGACGAGTGCCACCGCGACGGCGGCACTCATCGCCCCGACCTTGGCGCGGTGTCCACCGTGGCGTTGCGTTCGTCTCACTCGTGCTCCATCTGGCTCGGACCGTCGTGCCAGGAGGCACTGCACCACTGGTGCGGTGATCGGATCGTAGAGGTACAGAAGCAGCCGCGGTGAGGTGATGATCAGCCAAATTACCCACGGGTAGGGCGGGATCCGACGCCGCGGCGGGGCCGGGAACAGAGTCGAAACTGAGGCGCAATCAGCTCATGAGGGAGCCGTTGATGACGAAACCTCCCCTCGGCGTGGCGTGCCGTCCAATGGGTGACTATCGGCTTTTTCTCACTCGAAGAGCGCACGGTGTAGCCCGAATGCAGCGCTCCCGGCTGGTGCGGGGGGGAAAAGAGGCTGACGGTGAATCAAGTCGCCCCTGCGATCCGGTGACCGATGAAGTGTCGGTCTTCGCAGTCGCGGCGAAAGGAATGTGTCCCATGCGCTCTGCCCGCACCCTATTCGCGTCAGCCGCTACCACTGCGGTCCTCATGATCTCCGTTCCCGCCGCGTTCGCCGTGACTTCGGCAGACGACTGGAACAAGGAAAGCGGCTCGTCCAGCAGCGACAGCCAAGAGAAGTCTGAGAAGGGTGACTCGGAGAAGTCTGAGAAGGGCGACTCCTCCGAGAAGTCTGAGAAGGGTGATTCCGAGAAGTCCGAGAAGGGCGACTCGGAGAAGTCCGAGAAGGGTGATTCCGAGAAGTCTGAGAAGGGCGACTCGGAGAAGTCTGAGAAGGGTGATTCCGAGAAGTCTGAGAAGGGCGACTCGGAGAAGTCA
>NZ_JBSFUK010000037.1:0-45082 GCF_053591755.1 Streptomyces sp. NPDC002926 | reverse complement strand
ATGAGAAGGGTGATTCCGAGAAGTCTGAGAAGGGCGACTCGGAGAAGTCTGAGAAGGGTGATTCCGAGAAGTCTGAGAAGGGCGACTCGGAGAAGTCCGAGAAGGGTGATTCCGAGAAGTCTGAGAAGGGCGACTCGGAGAAGTCCGAGAAGGGCGACTACGAGAAGTCCTGGAAGGGCGACCACGGCAAGGGCGACCACGGTAAGGGCGACCACGAGAAGTCCTACTCGGAGAAGCCGAGTGGCGGTGTCCACACCGGTGGTGGCGCGCTGGCCATGGCCCTGAATGATGACTGGGGTCAGGAGAAGGGTGACTCGGAGAAGTCTGAGAAGGGTGACTCGGAGAAGTCTGAGAAGGGTGACTCGGAGAAGTCTGAGAAGGGTGACTCGGAGAAGTCCGAGAAGGGTGACTCGGAGAAGTCCGAGAAGGGTGACTCGGAGAAGTCCGAGAAGGGCGACTCGGAGAAGTCCGAGAAGGGCGACTCGGAGAAGTCCGAGAAGGGCGACTACGAGAAGTCCTGGAAGGGCGACCACGGCAAGGGCGGCTACGAGAAGTCCGGGAAGGGCGAGAAGCCGAGCGGCGGTGTCCACACCGGTGGCGGCGCGCTGACCATGACCGTGGCCGATGACTGGGGCCAGGAGAAGGGCGACTACGAGAAGGGCGGCCACGACAAGTCCGAGTGGAAGAAGGAGAAGCCGAACGGCGGCGTCCACGCCGGTGGCGGTGCTCTGGCCATGTCAGGCAGCAGCCTGGCTGCCGGCTCGGTACTGATGCTCATCGGTCTCGGCGCGGGGGCGTACCGGCTGCGCCGCACCGGGTCGGGCGTCACGGCGGCCTGATGGGGCCGAACCACTAGCAGTTCGTTTGCTGCCGCGGCCGCCGTCCCTCCCGGGCGGTGGCCGCGGCGATTGCCCTTTCCGCACCACAGACTGTTCCGTCGCCCGCCCGTGCCCCACCGGCGCACCCCGTAACGCGAAAGGCCCGCTCGTATGGCCGCCCAGCAGCCGTCCGGTACCGCTCCCGCCCCCCGCCCTTTCGGCCGCGCCCTGATGTGGCCAGCTGCGGCGGTTGGGCTGGGTTTCCTCCTTGTGTACAACTCCTTCACCACCCCGGCAGAGGCCCCTCCGCCGGCCCGCGCCATGGATTCCGCCCCCACCACACCCGGGGCCGCCGCCACGCCGGCCCCGCCGGCCGGTCTGGCGTTGTCCCGTTCCGCCCCGAAGCGGCTCTCCATCACGGAGATCGCCGTCGACGCGCCCTTCACACCGTTGTCCATCGGTTCTTCCGGACAACTGGACGCGCCACCGGGAGACGACAACAATCTGGTCGGCTGGTTCCAGGGGGGTCCCACACCTGGCGAGCGCGGCACGTCAATCGTCGCGGGTCATGTCGACACCAAGACCGGCCCGGCTGTATTCGTGGAGCTCGGCTCGCTCAAGCCCGGAAGCACGGTCGACATCACCCGCGAAGACAACACCGTCGCCACGTTCAAGGTCGACTCCGTCGAGACCTTCAGCAAGGCGCACTTTCCCAATCAGCGGGTCTACGCCGACACGCCCTCCCCGCAGCTGCGTCTGATCACCTGCGGAGGCGAGTACGACAGGAAGGCGAAGGACTACACGGACAACGTGGTCGTGTTCGCCCACCTCGACTCCACCAAACGCGCATGAACCGATGTGCGGAAAACCGGGACCTCGGCCGCACAGCACGCGCAGCGGAAGGATACTGGGGGTCCGGCACGGATCGCCGACCGCGGGAGGCCTTGTGGCAGAACTACGTCGGCTGATCGTCCTGAGGCACGCCAAGTCCGCCCGGCCGCCGGGGATGGAGGACTTCGACCGTCCGCTCGCCGAGCGTGGCCGCGGGGACGCCGCTGCTGCCGGTCGCTGGCTGAGGGATGCCCACTACATTCCGGACCTCATGATCTGCTCTACCGCTGTCCGGGCCCGACAGACCTGGGAACTGGCCGCCGAGCATCTCGAAACCCAGCCATCAGCGCGCTACGAGGACCGCGTCTACGATGCGCACTTTCACGCGCTGCTCGGTGTCGTAGGTGAAACACCCATATCCGTAGGCACATTGCTGCTGGTCGGCCACAACCCGGGAATGCAGGAGCTGGTGCTGGCACTGGCCGCTGAGGCGCTCGGCGACGCCCTGGAACGTGCCCGCGAGAAGTTCCCCACCAGTGCCATCGCCGTTCTCACCTGGCGCGGCGCCTGGTCCGAGCTCGCCCCCGGCACGGCTCTGCTCACCGACTTGGCAGTGCCTCGGGGGACTTGACCGGTACGGGGAGCCTTGGTGACCCGGAGAACAGGCGTCAGTCGTCCTTGGCGGCCTTGAGCTTGTGCCACACCGTGCTGAGCGCTTCGAGGTCCTCCGTGTCGAGGAGGTCGGTGAAGACCGGTGCCAGGCAGGCGCGTCGCGTGGCGTCGGCCTCCTCGAAGAGCTGGTGACCCGCCGGCGTGAGGGCCACTTCGACGGAGCGCGCGTCACGTGGGGACGGGGTGCGGCTGACAAGACCGCGGCTCTGGAGGGCGTCGACGACCCGGGACACCTGGCTGCGGCTGAGCATGGTGCTGTTGCCGAGTACGGAGGCCGGAACAGGATCCGGGTTCGAGGCGAGCCAGAGCATCACCTCGAACCAGGAGACCGGCAGGTCGTGGGCCTTGCTCAGGGCGCGGTCCACGCGTTCGGTCAGGACGGTGCCGGCCCAGACCAGTCCGTAGAAGGCGTGGTCGGCCACGGGCATCGCTGCCTGGGTGAGCTTCCTGGTTGCCATGGGCAGATCCTACCTGTTGCGTGTGCACGCACAGAATGGTTATGGTGTGTGTACACGCACTGAACTGCTCAGTGTCATGGACGAAAGGCTGCACCATGTCTTCCAAGGTTGTTCTGATCACCGGCACCTCCTCGGGCATCGGCCTGGCCGCGGCCGTTGCCGCCGCGCGGGCAGGCTGGCGGACCGTCGCGACCCTGCGCGACACCAGCCGCGCCGACGCACTGCGCAAGGCGGCCGCGGATGCCGGGGTCGAACTCGACATCCGCCGGCTCGACGTCACTGACGAGGCCTCCGTCGCCGCCGCGATCGAGGGCGTCATCAGTGACCACGGCCGCCTCGACGCCGTGATCAACAACGCGGGTGCCGGACACCTCGGCACGCTCGAGAACGAGACGGTTGCCGATGTGCGCAAGGTCATGGAGGTCAACTTCTTCGGCGTGCTCCATGTCTCCAAGGCGGCACTGCCCCACCTTCGAGCCTCCGGTGGCCGTCTGATCACCGTCACCAGCGTCGGCGGGGTCGTCGGGCAGCCGTTCAATGAGGCCTACTGCGCCGCGAAGTTCGCCGTCGAGGGCTACATGGAGAGCCTGGCACCGGTGGCAGCCAAGCTCGGTGTGACCGTCTCCGTCGTCGAACCCGGCGCTGTGGCCACCGAGTTCGTCAGCAACATCGGTGTCGACCCGGAGGCCGCGATCGCCGCGGCAGGTCCGTACGCCGATGCGATGCGGGTCTACGTGGACCGCACCATCTCGCAGTTCCTCAGCGGCGCGCAGACTCCGGCCGAGGCCGCCGATTCGGTACTCGAGGCGCTGACGGCGGACCGGCCCGCGTTCCGTATCCAGACATCCGACTGGGCCCGCGGCTTCACCGGCATCAAGCTCACCGACCTGGACGGTTCGGCGGTGCTCGGCCTCACCGGCGGCTGGGTCGGCTGACCCTGCCCCGGCGGACGCCGACGGCATGGCGGTGTGGCTACCAGGTATCGACGTACGGCCGCCGCGCCGCGCCGTCCGGCTCCGGCGACCAGGCGTCCAGCGCTGCCAGGATCCAGCGCCGCGAGTCCGCCGGGTCGATCACCGCGTCGATCTCCAGCGCGGCCGCCGCGTTGACCGCCTTGCCGTGCTCGTACAGCTCCGCGACGCGGGCGTCGAAGGCCTGCCGGCGCTCCTCGGGATCCTCGATCGCGGCCAGCTCGTTGCGGTAGCCGAGGCGTACCGCACCCTCCAGGCCCATGCCGCCGAGCTCGCCGCTCGGCCAGGCGGCGGTGGCCAGCGGGGCCCGTGTCGAGCCGCCCATCATGGCCATCGCGCCGAGTCCGTACGCCTTCCGCAGGATCAGGCAGACCAGCGGTACGCCGAGATGGGCGCCCGTCACGAAGAGCCGGGAGAAGTGGCGTACGGTCGCGGTCCGTTCCGCGTCGGAGCCGACCATGAACCCGGGCGTATCGCAGAGTGAGACGACCGGCAGGCCGTGAGCGTCGCACAGCTGCAGAAAGCGGGCGGCCTTGTCGGCGGCGTCGCTGTCGATCGCGCCGCCCAGGTGCCCCGGGTTGTTGGCGATCAGGCCCATCGGACGACCCTCGATCCGTACCAGTGCGGTGATCACGCCGGTCCCGAAACCGCGGCGCAGCTCCAGCACCGATCCGGTGTCGGCGAGCCCCTGGACGGCCGCCCGGATGTCGTATGCCCGGCGCCGGTTCTCGGGCACGGCATGCCGCAGCGCGCGCGGATCGGGGGAGTCCCAACTGCCTTGCGGACCCTGGAAGTACGAGAGGTACCGGCGCGCCACCCGCACCGCATCCGCCTCGTCGGCGACCGCGATGTCCACGACGCCGTTCGGCACCTGGACGGAGAGCGGACCGACCTCCTCGGGCCGCTGCACTCCGAGCCCGCCGCCCTCGATCATCGCCGGGCCACCCATGCCGATCGTCGCCTCGGGCGTCGCGATCACCACATCGCAGCAGCCGAGCAGCGCCGCATTGCCCGCGAAACAGCGCCCGGACGCGATCCCGATCAGCGGCACCAGACCACTGAGCCGTCCCATCTGGTGAAACGTCATGAGATCCAGCCCCGCGACAGCTGTGGTGTCCGTATCGCCGGGCCGCCCGCCGCCGCCTTCCGCGAAGAGCACCACGGGGAGCCGCCGCCGCTCGGCGAGCTGCAGCATCCGGTCGGTCTTGCGGTGGTTCTGGTGCCCCTGAGTGCCGGCGAGCACCGTGTAGTCGTACGACATCGCCACGCACGGAGTTCCCTCGACCGTCCCGGTGCCGGTGACCATGCCGTCGGCGGGCGTGGAGACGATCAGGTCCTCCAGCGAGCGGCGGCGGCGCTGGGCGGCGATGGCGAGCGCCCCGAACTCCCTGAAGCTGCCCGGGTCGCAGAGTTCGTCGATGTTCTCTCGGGCGGTGCGGCGGCCGATCCGATGCCGTTTGGCGACCGCGCCGGGACGGTTCTCGTCCAGGCCGACCGCATGGCGGCGCAGCGACTCGGCGAGATCCGGGCGTATGCGGTCGAGGTCGACGCCCACCTCGAGGGGCCCGTCATCGGCAGGTTCGTCCCCGGCCGGGTCGAGCAGTACCAGCGACTGTCCCGCTGTCACCGTGTCGCCCACCGCCGTCGGTACGGACCGCACGCTCCCGGCCGCGGTCGCCCTGAGGACATGCTCCATCTTCATCGCCTCGAGGACGAGCAGTTGCTGCCCGGTCCGCACTGAGTCTCCCGGAGCGACATCGACCGCCACGACGGTGCCGCTCATCGGTGCCTCGGCGGTACTCGCATCGGCGGCCACCGCGCCCGGGAGGTCCGAGAGCCTTTCGAGGAAGCCGGTGTCCGTGCCGCCCGCGGCGAACTCCGGGTCCGCGAGTACCGCCCGGAGCAGCGGAATCCCGGTTCGTACGCCCTCGATCCCGAACTCGCCGAGCGCCCGGGCGGTCCGCTCGCACGCCGCCGCGAAACCGGCGCCGGCCGGCACCCGGGCGATCACCTTCGCGAGGAGAGGGTCGTACCGGGTGCCCGTCGTCAGCCCCGCACGCGTCGCCGTGTCCACCCGTACGCCGGGGCCTGTCGGTACCTCGAACCGGCTCACAGTCCCGGGTTCCTCGGCGTACACCCGGGCCTGCACGGCGAAACCGCGGGGTGGCGGAGGCTCGGTGAGACCGAGCGACTCCAGCGTCTCGCCCTGAGCGAGACGCAGTTGTACGGAGACCAGGTCCACGCCCGTCACCTCCTCGGTGACGGTGTGTTCCACCTGGAGCCGCGGATTGGCCTCGATGAAATGGAACTCCTCACCGGCGAGGAGGAATTCGAAAGTCGTGAGCCCGGTGACGCCCGCCTCCCGCGCCATCCGCAGCGCGGCGACCAGCAGCCGGTCCCGCAGCTGCGCGGGCAGGGCGGGCGCCGGAGCGATCTCGATCAGCTTCTGGTGGCGGCGCTGGGCGCTGCAGTCCCGCTCCCACAGATGGGTCACCGACCCGGTGGTGTCGCCGAGGATCTGCACCTCGACATGGCGGGCACCCTCCAGCAGCCGCTCGACATACAACTCGCCCCGCCCGAAGGACTGCAGAGCCTCCGACCGGCAGCGTTCCCAGGCTTCCGCAAGATCGCCGAGGGCATGCACGGCCCGCATACCGCGCCCGCCGCCTCCGCCCACGGCCTTCACCATCACCGCCCCGCCGGGACCCAGCCCAGCAAGGAACTCCCGCGCCTCCTCCAGGCCCGTCGCCCCGCGCGTCCCCGCGAGCACCGGCACACCGACCCGCTCGGCGAGGACCCGCGCCCGCGCCTTGTCGCCGAAGAGCGCCAGCACCTCGGGCGACGGCCCCACAAAGCCGATTCCCGCCTCCGCGCAGCGCGCGGCGAAACCGGCGTCCTCGCTGAGGAAGCCGTATCCGGGGTGCAGCAGGCCGCAGCGGGCCCGCCGCGTCGCCGCCAGCACCGCCCCGCCGTCCAGATACGCGGCAGGTCCCGACCCCGGCAACGGCGCCGCCTCGTCGGCCAGTTGGACATGCTGTGATCCCGCGTCGTCCTCCGCGTACACGGCCGCGGTCCGCATTCCGGCCTCGGCGGCGGCGCGCAGCACCCGTACGGCGATCTCTCCGCGATTGGCGACGAGTACGGCGGCAGAACCCATGAGTTCCTCCAGAAAGGGCGGCGCCGCCATGCTCATCGGCCGATTCCGCCTGCGCAAGGCCCCCGACGTTCAAGATCGGACAGAGGGAGCCCGCGGAACGAGCCACTCGTACGCGGCCTGCGCCGTGAACTCGCTCTGGCCGCCCGCGAAGAGCAGCCCCGCGGCCTGGAACGCCGGGTCTCCGGCCGTCGCCGGGACGTAAGGGACGGCGATGCAGCGCATACCCGCGGCGTGCGCTGCCGCCGCGCCCGGGGCGGCGTCCTCCAGCACCACGCAGTCGGCGGGACCGGCGCCGAGGCGGCGCGCGGCCTCGAGGAAGACGTCGGGCTCGGGCTTGCCCTGCGCGACCTCCTCGGCCGAGACGACGATGGGGATGAACGCGTCGAGACCCGTACCCGCGAGCACCGCCTCGATGGCGGCACGGGAGGAGCCGGATGCCACCGCCATCGGCACTCCGTCCGTGTGGAGCCGCCGCACGAACTTCCACATCTCCGGGAAAACGTCCGTCGAGGCACGCGCCAGCTCCAGATAGTGGCGGTTCTTCGCGGCGAGCAGCTCCTCGACCGGCACCTCGATCCCGTACTCCCCGCGCAGGATCTCCAGCGTCTCCCGCGTCCCGATCCCGATGAACCGGGTGTGGTGCTCCCAGCTGAAGTCCGCCACGCCGTGCTGGGCCAGCAGCCGGCGCCCCGCTTCGTAGTAGTTCGGCTCGCTGTCCACCAGTGTTCCGTCGAGATCGAAGATGACCGAAGTGGTGCGCGAAGTGCTCATGCGCACCAGCATGCCAAGGCGCGGTTCGACCGTGCCAAGGCGGTGCTCGTCCGTGTCAGGACCGTGCCGGCGTGGAAAGGCTCGGTGCCACCCGGGCGATGACGGTGCTCAGCGTGATGTACCGGCGGCCCGGCCCACCGACTCGACCAGCGGCAGCAGCCGGTACGGAACGCGCTCGCGCAGTGCCATCTCGGTCCGCGTACGCACCACGCCCGGCAGCTGGATCAGCCGCTGGATGACATCCTCGAGATGCCCGTTGTCCCGTGCGGCGACGCGCGTCAGCAGATCACCGCCGCCGGTGATCGAGAACGCCTCGATGATCTCGGGCACGGCCGCGAGCGCGTCGCCGACCTCGTCCAGATGCCCCTGCGTGACCTCGATATGGACGAAGGCCAGCACTGGGTGCCCAAGAGCGGCGGGGGAGAGGTGCGGGCCCGTGCCGGTGATCACGCCGTCCCGCTCCAGCCGGTCGATCCTGGCCTGCAGGGTGCCGCGCGCGATGCCGAGGATCCGGGCGTACTCACGCACGCTGGTGCGCGGCCGCTCGATCAGCAGCCGCAGGATGCGCGTGTCGAGTGTGTCCACCGCCATGGCCCACTGGCCTCCCTCCGGCCCGAGCTCCTGCCCTGCACTGTGCCAACTGCCCAGTCTATCGCGATCCAGTTGAGCCACTGGGTGCGGTAATGCCAACCACCGCGGCGAGAGGGCGAGTCACTGCTCGCGCATGCCCCACGGTGAGCCGTACGCGGTCAGCAGGTCCAGGAAGGGCCGTGCGGGGAGGGCTTCGGGGCCGAGGACGCCGCTGCCGGACCAGGTGCCGGCGGCGATGAGTTCCAGCGCCACGACGGGGTTGATCGCCGTCTGCCACACGACGGCCTGGCAGCCGTACTCGCGCATGGACCACTGGTTGTCGACCACGTGGTACAGGTAGACCTCGCGCGGGCGGCCGTCCTTGGTGCCCTTGACCCAGGTGCCCGCGCAGGTCTTGCCGTGCATGCGTTCCCCGAGGGCTGCCGGGTCCGGCAGGCAGGCGGCGACCACGTCCCGCGGCGATACGTGGACCGTGCCCGAACCGTCCGCCGCGGGCACCGGCACCGGATCGGTGCGGTCGAGGCCCAGCAGGTGCAGCGTCCGCAGCGTACGGATGAAGTCCTCGCCGAGGCCGTACTTGAAGGTGACGCGTCCCGCCTCCACCCAGCGTGGCACCAGCAGGACCTCTTCGTGCTCGACGTTGACGCACTCGACGGGTCCGATTCCCTCGGGGAAGTCGAAGACCTCGGGTTCGCTGAAGGGTGCGGTGGTGAACCAGCCGCGGCCGGCCTCGTAGACGACGGGCGCGTTGAGGCATTCCTCGATGGTGGTCCAGATGCTGAACGAGGGCGCGAAGTCGTAGCCGTCGACCGTGAGGTTCGCTCCGTCGCGGATACCGATCTCCTCGATCTCGTCGAAGAGTTCCTCGGCGGCGTGGCGGGCGAAGACGTCGGACATTCCGGGCTCGACACCGATGCCGACCAGGGCGAGCAGCCCGGCCTTCTCCCAGTCCGCGGCCCGCTCGAACTGGGCGTCGCCGAGCTTGACGCCGCACAGTTCGTAGGGGCGCTCCGGGTGCGGGCGGGACAGCGACATCGCCATGTCCAGGTAGTGCGCCCCGGCGGCCAGGGCCGCCTGGAACAGCGGCATCACGAAGCGGGGGTCGGTGGCATTGAGCAGGACGTCACAGCGCTGCTCCTGCAGCAGCGCTGTGACGGCCCCCTCATCGCTCGCGTCGATCCGTTCGGCGCTGAAGCGACCGTCCGGCTCCAGGGCCGCGACGGCGGCCTGGGCGCGGGACAGGTCGTAGTCGGCGACGACCACATGGTCGAAGAACGACCGGCGGGCCGCGATCCGGGTGATTGCGGTACCGACGCCGCCAGCTCCCACGAGAAGAACACGCATGGCCAAACTCCGTTTCCCAGGCACGGTGCGCGGGCGGTCTGCTGGCGCCGATTGTGGACGCGCCGCCCGTCGGATCCGATCCAACGCGCCCGCCGTTGTTAACGTCAACCGCGTTGGCATAAGCTGCGCCGGGTCAGGACGACGGTGGTGGAGGGAGTGTTCCGTGCCCAAGCCTGTGGTGCCGGAAGAGGCCCGGAGGCGGCGACGTCCCACGAAGAACGGTGCGGTCCTCTCGGAGCGGCTGATCGTGGAGACCGCGCTGCGCATGCTGCGGGAGCACGGGAGCGCGGGCCTGACCGTCCGCCGCCTCGGCACCGCCCTGGGGGCGGACCCGAGCACGCTGTACCGGTACTTCAGCGGCATCGACGACCTGACGCTGGCCATCGGAAACATGCTCGTCGGACGGGCCCTGGCGTGCTGGGAGGGCACCGGTGACTGGCGTGCCGACCTGCGGGACCTGGGGCTGCGCATCCATGCCGCGTATCTCGAACATCCCCAGGCGGCAGTGCTGACCGCCAGCCGCGTGACCGGCAAAGGCTATGAAGTCGCGGCTGACGAGACGATCCTGGGGCTACTGCGCACGGCCGGCTTCCCGGACTCCGAGGCGGTCCGGATCTATCACGCGTTCATCGACCAGAGCCTGGCGTTCGCCGCGCTCGACGCGGCTTCGCTGGCACTGCCGGCGGCGGCACGCACGGCGGACGAGGAGGTCTGGCGAGCCACGTACGCCCGGCTGCCCGCCGCGACCCATCCGCACATCGCGGCGACCGCGCACCTGCTGGTCGCCCGGATGAACCACAGTGCGTATCCCACCGCGCTGGAGATGCTGCTGGACAGCGCATCGACCCGGCTTGCCGAAGTACGACGCGGGAGCAGAGGCGGCAGCAGCGGCGGGAGCGGCTGAGCCGCGGCGCGGAGTACACGGTGGCGCGAGATCGTGGAGGCGCTCACCTGGGGTGGGTCAAAGGGCAGTTGGCCTTCGGAGCCGGTTCACCTGGCGGTCGGCGGATCACCGCGCGGTCGGCGGGCCACGATGCCGTAGGCGGGTCACCGTGTCGTCGGCGGGTCACGGCCCGCCGTCGGGGGAGGGCTCGTCCCCGTCGGCCGGGCGGTAGTGCTCGAAGACCCAGACAGCCACCTGGGCACGGGAGGTGAAGCCGAGTTTGCTCAGTATGTGCTCGACATGGCCCTCCGCCGTGCGCCGGGCGATCACCAGCGTGGCCGCGATCTCCTTGTTGCTCAGCCCGCGCGCGACCAGATGGGCGATCTCGGTCTCCCGCCGGGTGAGCGGTGACGCCGGCTCATCCTCGCCGCCCGGTTCCGCAGCCAGGTGCTCCTCGAGCGCGTAGCCGAGCGCCTCTCCGTAAGGGAGCTGGGAACCCTTCCTGACGGCAGTGCGGAAGGCCGCGGCACCGAGGGCCCTGCTGGTGCGCGACTCGCATTCGTCGTGGTACTTGACGAGGTGCCCGTACCCGGACAGCGGCGCGCCGACCGCATGCCAGACGGTCTGCAGGACACCCAGGAGCCGAGCGGCGCGCTCGTAGTGCTCCTCCGTGGCGGCGATCCAGGCCAGTACCTCAAGGCTGACGCCGACCCCCAGTGGATCGTCCAGCGAACGGTTGAAGGCCAGGCTCTCCTTCTCCAGCTCGGCGGCGCGACGTGTGGAGCCCTGGCGCCAGACCTCAATGCCGAGCGCCATCGTCGTGTAGGCCCTGTGCCAGCCCTCTCCGTAGGCGTCGCACAACCGCAGAGACTCCTCCCCGAAGGAGACGGCGCGCGGCGAGTCACCGAGGAACGAGTGGACCAGCGAGAGCCGGATCAGTGCCAGCGCGAGTCCCGCGGGGTCGTTGACGGCCCGGTGCCTGGCCACTGCCTCCTCGTAGTGCCCGATCGCGGATTCGGCGTCTCCCCCATACATGGCGATCATGCCGGAGTACAGCGCGGTGTAGGCAAGTACGGATTCGTCCGCCAGCTGTTTCCCCAGCCTTCCGCTCTCCTCGAGCATGGCGGCCGCCGCGGCGGTCTCGGACTGGATGACGGCCAGCCAGCTGTTGGTCCACAGCGCCCGGGCCCGGACCGGGCTGGGTTCGGTGCAGACGGCGAGCCCCTCGTCCAGCCAGCGCCGTCCCTCGCCGAGGTAGTAACTGGTGATCCAGTGGTAGAGCAGGTCCGAGGCCATGTCCGTGCCGGCCTCGGCCTCCCCGGGTTCGGCGAAGCAGTACTCCAGGGCAGCGCGCAGATTGTTGTGCTCCAGGTGGAGCCGCGAGAACCAGGCCACCTGCGAAGGACCGAACAGCTCGGCATGAGCTTCGCGTGCCAGCCGCCGGTAGTGGTCGCGGTGGAGCCGTTGCAGATGGGCCGTCTCCCCGGCCGCGACGAGCTGCTCCCGGCCGTACTGCCGCAGTGTGTCCAGCAGCCGGTAGCGCACCGTCGAATGGGGCTCCTCTCTGAGAAGCACGGACTTGTCGACGAGTCCGGTCACCACGTCGAGGACCTCTTCGCGGCTGATGCTGTCGCCGGAGCACACCTCCTCCGCCGCCTCCAGATCGAACCCGCCGGTGAATACCGAGGCGCGAGCCCAGAGCAGCCGCTCCTGATCGGTGCACAGAACGTAACTCCAGTCGATCGTCGCCCGCAGCGTCTGGTGGCGCGGGAGCACCGCACGGGAACCTGCGGTGAGCAGCTGGAACCGGTCGTCCAGCCGCTCCAGCAGCTGCTGTACGGAAAGCGCCCGCAGCCGGACGACGGCGAGCTCGATTCCCAGGGGGATGCCGTCCAACTGCCGGCAGATCCGTTCGACCGCTTCACGGTTTGCCTCGGTGACGGAGAACCCGGGCAGGACCGCGCCCGCCCTCTCGATGAACAGCCGTACCGCGTCGCACCGGGCCAGGGACCTGGTGGACAGCCGGGGTTTCTCGGTGCTCGGCAGGTCCAGCGTCGGCACGGCCAGGGTGTGCTCGTAGGGGAGGCCCAGCACATGCCGGCTGGTGGCCAGGATCTTCAGGCCGGGACTGGAGTGCAGCAGGGAGTCGGCGAGCACCGCGCACTGCGGCAGCAGGTGCTCGCAGTTGTCCAGGATCACCAGGATGCGCTTGTCCCGGAGGTGGTCGGTGAGGATGTCGAGTGGCGGCCGGGAGGAATGGTCACGGATCTCCAGCGCTTCGGCGACGGTCTGGGCGAGCAGCCCGGAATTCTCCAGGCCCGCGAGTTCGACGAGCCACACGCCGTCCGGGAACGCCGACCTGACCTCGGCTGCCACATGTGACGCCAGCCGCGTCTTGCCGACTCCTCCCACACCGGTGAGCGTCACCAGACGCGATCCGGACAGTCTCCTGCGGACCTCGGCCACCTCGCGCCGACGTCCCACGAAGCTCGTCACCTCGGCGGGCAGCCTGCCGTCCTGCCGCCGACGTGCCGAGACGCTTGGTGTCACGACAGCCATCGATTCCTCGGACCGGTCCGATCCACGGAGTACGGGCCGTCCGCGAACCGTGCCGACACCATCCAGCCTATTCCTCCGCGTTCCGGAGATCCCCACTGCGCTCCACCTCCTCCATGCCCGGCGAGGAGGGCCCGGAGAGCCCGAGGCGAGGATAGCCGGGAGAGGGGACGTATCCGGCTCCTCCTACCGCAGGTGCAACCATGGTGTTATGTCCGCCTATGGTGCCAATGGCGCCGGTCCTGACTTTCCGAGAAGCGCCTCTTTCGGCGGCGAGTCCTCGCTGATCGGCCGCCGACAGCAGGTCGCCGAGGCCAAACGCATGCTGCGGCACTCCCGCCTGGTGACCCTCACGGGTGTGGGCGGTGTGGGAAAGACCAAGCTGGCGACAGGAGTTGCCGACGAGGTGCGAAGGGCGTTCCCGGACGGCGTGTGGCTGGTCGAGCTCGGCGCGCTGGAGGACGAAGGGCTGCTGCCGCAGACTGTCGCGACCGGGCTCGGGCTGCGGGACCAGTCGGCACGGCACCCCTCGGACCTGCTCTGTGACCACCTGCGTGACGCTCGTTCCCTGATGGTCCTGGACAACTGCGAGCACATCCTGGACGGTTGCGCGGCGCTCACCGACCGCCTGCTGCGCGCGGCTCCCGGGCTGCGCGTGCTGGCCACCAGCCGTCAGCCCCTGGGCGTGTACGGCGAGTCCGTCCTCTCGGTGCCCGCACAGGCCGTGCCGGAACCCCGTCGAGCGCTCCGCCCCGAGGCGGCCGCCCACTACGCGGCGGTCAGGCTGTTCCAGCGGCGGGCGGCGCAGGCGTCGCCGGGGTTCACCCTCGGCCCGGAAAACCTGGAGACGGTCGTCCGGCTCTGCAGGCGTTTGGACGGCATCCCGCTCGCCATCGAACTGGCCGCGGCGCAACTGAAAACCCTCACGCCACAAGAGATCCTCCGGCGGCTGGAGGAGCACCTCGATTTGTCCCCGAAGCGCTCCATGGCGGACCCGGCCCGCCATGAGACCTTGCGCGCGTCGATCGACTGGAGCTTCGATCTGTGCTCTCCGGGTGAGCAGCGGGTGTGGGCGCGCGCGTCGGTCTTCGCCGGGAGCTGCGGGCTGGAGGCGGTCGAAGCGGTCTGCTCGGGTGACGGCATTCCCGAGGAGCGCATCTTCGACCTGGTGGCGGGGTTGGTCGACAAATCGGTCTTCATCCGGGAGGAGCACGGTGCCCAGGTGCGCTACCGCCTGCTGGAAACGATCCGGCAGTACGGCGCGGAGCGCCTGGCCGAGGCCGGGGAGAAGACGGCCCTGCAGCGGCGCCACCGCGACTGGTACCACCAGCTGGCGGACCGCGCGGAGGCGGAGTGGCTCAGTCCGCGTCAGGAGACCTGGCTCGCCCGGCTGCAGAGCGAGCACGCCAACCTCCGTACCGCCCTCGAGTTCTGTCTCAGCGAGCCCGGTCAGGCACGGGCGGGGCTGGAGATCGCCGCGTCGCTGTGGTTCCACTGGCTGTGCAGCGGATTCCTCAGTGAGGGGCGCCACTGGCTCGGCAGGGCACTGGCGCTCGCGCCCGAGGACTCGGTGGCCCGTGGCAAGGCGCTGTGGGTGGACGGCTGGCTGTCGGTGCTCCGGGGCGACACGTCCTCCGCGCTGCCGCAGCTGGAGGAGTGCCGTGCCCTCGCGCTCCGGCTCGGCGATGAAGCCACCCTGGTCCACGCCGAGCAGTTCCTGGGCGGCTGTGTGCTCTACGACGGCGACTTCCGCCAGGCGATCGGCCTTCTGGAAAAGGCCGTGGCAGGTCACCGCGCGGCAGGCGACCGCAACGGCTTGATGACCGCCCTGTATCAGCTCACCGTGGCCTGCGCCCTGTCCGGCGATCTTCGTGCCGCGGATTTCGGGCAGGACTGCCTGGACCTGTGCAATGAGGCACACGCGCCCTGGTCCCGCTCCTACGCCCTGTGGGCGCTCGGCCTCCACCTCTGGCGCCGGGGCGAGCCACACCGCGCGGCGGAACTCCTCCGGGACGCCCTGAACACCCGCCGGGTCGTGGGAGACGGGTGGGGCATCGCCCTGTGCCTGGAGGCGCTGGCCTGGGCCGCCGCCTCGGCCGACGAGGCGGAACGCGGTGCCCGGCTGCTGGGCGCGGCGGACGTCGTCTGGCGTTCCATAGGGATCTCTCGATCGGGGTTCCGGTATCTGGCGGAGGGACACGAGAAGACCGAAATCCGCCTGCGCGGCGAGCTCGGTGAGCGCAGATATGCCGCGGCAGTCCGGCGCGGAGCGAGGCTGGGACGCGACGGGGCGGCGGAATGGGCGCTGTACGGCTCCCCGGCCCCGGCCCCGTGGCCTCCCAGGGAGGCGGTGGCCGGACGGTGAAGGGGGCGGGAACACGGGTTCCGCGGCAGCGCCCGCCCACGCTGAGCCATTCCGTGGTCACCCCGAGAAGCGTTCCGGGCCCACTTCGGGTGGTTCAGGTATCCGATCCGGGGATTTATCCCCTCCCTGCACGCGTGTCGTCGGCACATGATGGTCGGGTCTGTGAGACCGCCCCAGCCGGACGGAGAAGTGAAGGTCCGAGCAATGTGCCAGCACCAGCCACCATGTCCATCCTCGGCCGCGACCGACCATGACGCCGCGCGCCTCGTGGCCTACCACCCCGAGCAGGGCTGGGGCCTCCTCTGCAACGGCGTCACGGTGTTCGAGGACATGGGTGAGCTGCTTCCCGACGACAGGTCCACGGAGGCCGTGGAGGGCAGTGCGGCATGAATCCGTTCATCGATCGCACGCCCCACATCGCGCCTGTCCCGAAGCAGCAGGCGGGGCACGGCGCTCCCCCGGACGAGAGCCCATGTGACGCTCCCCCGGACGAGAACCCATGTGAACAGTCCTGGTTCCTGCCGCCCGAACCGTCCGCGGTGCGCCAAGCAAGCCGGATAGTGCGCGCCCAGCTGGCTCAGTGGGCGCTCCACGAGCAGATCGACGACACGGAGCTGCTCGTCACCGAGCTGGTCACCAACGCCCTGCACCACGCAGGGGGACCGGTCCGGCTGACGTTCCGTCGGCCCTCCCGGCACGGCGGGATACGTTGCGAGATCGAGGACGCGAACCCCGCAGGACCCCTGAGGCGCCAGTCCCGCGAGCACGACGAGGAGGGGCGCGGATTGCACCTTCTGACCCTGCTGTCCCGCTGCTGGGGCAGCCACCGGACAAGCGAAGGGAAGGTGGTGTGGTTCGAGCTGCATACCCGTGTCGGCTCCGTATAGCGGGCCGGACCTTACGACGGAAGGAGGACCAGTCGACGACGCGAAATGACGCAAACGCAAACAGCCTGATGGCCATCGAAATGGGCCCAGGGTCCGGGAGACGAGCTCCATAGCAGCCTCTCGCCCCTGGGCCTCCCGATCGCTCTCCCCGAGCGGCCTGCCGCCTTCTGCTCACACGCGCCGGGGCGCGGACGTCACACGCGCCGGGGCGCGGACGTTCCCTCGGCAGCCACGGGATGCGGTGCCGAGTGTGTCCACCGTCACGGTCCGTTGGCCTCTTTCGGTTCGGGTTTCCTGCCCTGGACTGTGCCAATGGACCAGCCCAATGCGATCGAGTTGAGCCACTGTGGGCGGTGATGCTTTCCTCTGTGGAGAGATGGCGCTGCGCAGCGCCGGAACGGCGACGGAGCCGGACCGGACCCGCGGCGCCTTTGCCATGTCTGAAGTGGGTGCGTGAACAGCAACGGGGGCGGGACGACCATCGTGAAGACCATGACCGGGGTGCAGCGGATGTTTGTGGCCCCGGATCCAGGGCGCGTGCGACTGCGTGTCTCGACGCGCGCCGTACTCGGCGTCGCCCTCGCGGTCGCCGCCGCCGAACTGGCCGGGCTCTCCCTGATCGCCTCCATCACCGGCGGCCTCGCCGCGCTGCTCGCGCTCTTCACCCTCGGCGACCCGACCGTGCGCCGCCAAACCGTCACCACCGCCCTGCTGCCCGCCGTCGGCTTCCCCGTCCTCGCGCTCGCGACCACCCTGCACGAGCTGCCGCTGTTGCGTGCCGCCGCATGGCTGAGCGTCGTTTTCTGCGCCGTCTACGCCAGGCGCTGGGGCCCGCGCGGGCAGGCGCTGGGCATCTTCGCGTTCATGATGTTCTTCGTCACCCAGTTCCTGCACGCGGGCCCTGCGCAGCTGCCGGAGCTGTACGGGGCGGTGGCGCTGGCCCTGACCGCCTCCTCGGCCGTCCGCTTCGGCCTGTGGTGCATCGAGCGGCGGACGCCGCCGGCGGCGGCGCCCGCGCCGCTCCCCGGCCGCGGACTCGCCCGCCCCACCACCCGGCTCGCTTTCCAGGCGACGTTCGCCTGCGGCGTCGCGATCGCCGCCGGGCTGCTGATCTCCCCGGACCGCTGGTACTGGGCCGTCGGCACCGCCTGGTGGATCTTCGTCAACACCGCGTCGCGCGGCGAGACGCTGGTCCGTGGCTTCCGCCGCGTCGTCGGCACCGTAACCGGCATCGCCGCGGGACTGCTGATCGCGATCCCGGTCGCGGGCATGCCCGCGCCGACGGCCGCCCTGGTCGCGGTCTGCGTCTTCGGCATCTTCTACACGGCCACGCCGTCGTACAGCTGGATGATGTTCTTCGTCACCGTCATGGCCGGTCTGCTGTACGGGCTGCTGGGTGTCCTGCACCCCGGGCTGCTGCTCCTGCGCTTCGAGGAGACGGCGGTCGGCGCGCTCGGTGCCGCCCTCGGTGTCGCGTTGATTCTGCCCGTCACCACCCATGCCGCGACCGACGCCTGGATCCGTCGCGCACTGCACTGTGTCCACGGCTGCACCACCGCGGCCGCGCTCCGACTGGCCGGGGACGAGAAGGCCGATCCGGCGCCGCTCGCAGCCGAACTGGAGCTGCTGCTCGGCCGGGTACGCCTCACTCTCGCCCCGCTCGTCCATCCGCTCAGCCCGCTGCGCGCCCGTAAGACGCGCGCCCGCCAGGTGATCGCGCTGCTCGACGACTGCGCCCGTGAAGTGCGTGGCCTCGCCGCCGTCGCCGCCGACCCGGACGCCTCCCACGACGCCCGGCTGGCAGCCGCCTGCCGGCGCGTCGATGCCGCCGTGCACGCGCTGGTGCAGCCCGCCACCCGGCAGGCCGAGGCCCCCGTCGACTCCCTGCCGGCCCCGCAGCACCACCACGGGGCCGAGGCCGCCCTCACGCACCTGCAGGGGCTGGAGCGGGCGCTCGTAGAGCTCGATGCGCCCCTGCGTACCTCTCCGCGCGCCGCACTCGTACCTGCCTGACCTGCGCATTGAGGCAAAGTTGCGAAATGAGGCAATTTCACCTGGCACACACAGGGTGGATCAGTCTGTTCAAAGGGTAACCAGAGCGGCATCCACGAACGTCCCCTCCAGGACCGGGGGTACGCGCCATGCGGAAGTTTCTGCTCAGAGCCCTGCGCCGGACCGGCGCACGGGTGTCAGCGCACGAATGGGCGAATGCTCCGGAGCCGGAAGCACGCTGCCCGATGGGCCACTCGGAGCCGCAGACCGCCGGCCCGCCCGCCACCCGCGGTGAGCTGGCGGAAGAGGCGGAGGAGTTCATCCGGCTGCACCATCGCGAGGAGCCGTCGGCAGGTGACCCGGCCGCCCGGATCGCCGCCGTACACGCGGAGATCGAGGCGACCGGAACCTACCGTCACACCCGGGCCGAACTCGTCCACGGAGCACGTGTCGCCTGGCGCAACAGCAACCGTTGCATCGGCCGGCTCTACTGGCGCTCCCTGCGCATACGCGACCGCCGACATATCGACGACGCCGACTCCGTGGCGCGCGAGGCGGCCGAACATCTGCGAGAAGCCAACAACGGCGGCCGGATCCGCCCGCTCATCACCGTCTTCGCGCCGGACGCGCCGGACCGTCCGGGACCGCGGATCTGGAACGAGCAGCTCGTACGGTACGCGGGCTACGCCAGTGAGTACGGGCCCGCAGTCGGCGACCCGCGCAACGCCGGGATCACCGAGCTCGCCCTCCGGCTCGGCTGGCCGGGCGGCCCGGGCACACACTTCGATCTGCTGCCGCTGGTGATCGAGGACGGGGACGGCAAACCGCGCTGGTTCGAGCTGCCGCGCGACGCCGTACTCGAGGTGGAGCTGCGCCACCCTGAGCAGAGCTGGTACGCGGGGCTCGGCCTGCGCTGGCACGCCGTACCCGCGATCGCGAACATGTGTCTGGAGATCGGCGGAATCTGCTACCCCGCCGCCCCCTTCAACGGCTGGTACATGGGCACCGAGATCGGCGCCCGCAACCTCGCCGACACCGACCGCTACGACCTGCTGCCGCGTATCGCCGAGCAGTTGGGCCTGGACACGACGAACGATCGCTCGCTCTGGAAGGACCGCGCACTGGTCGAGCTGAACCGAGCGGTCCTGCACTCCTTCGATCTCGCGGGAGTCACGGTCACCGACCACCACACCGAGTCGCGCCGCTTCCTCACGCACCTCGACCGCGAGCAGAGCCGGGGCCGGAGGGTGGGCGCGGACTGGTCGTGGATCGTGCCGCCGATCTCTGGCTCCGCGACACCCGTCTTCCACCGGACGTACGACCCGACCCAGTGGCGTCCCGCCTATGTCCACCATCCCGAGGCGATCGCGCGGGCCCGCGGCGAACGGAGCGCGTAGACGGAGTTGGTCTAGACCGCCTGCTACGGTCGGCCGGGCAGCAGGAGAATCAGTGGTGGAGAGGGGAAGCGCTGTGGGCGACAAGAGCGCCGGACGGGCATTCATCGGGTCGTTCACCTCGGCCGGAGGCCGCGGGATCATCGCAGCCACCGTGGACGGGGATACCGGGGCCCTGACGGAGACGGGGGCGAGCGACGCGGTCGCGGACCCGTCGTATCTCGCCCTGGCGATCGGGTCCGGCGGCACAATCCTCTACGCCGTCTCCGAGACGGCCGAGGGCGCGGTGGGGGCGTTCGAGGTGGACGGGCCGTCGCCGAGGCCGATCGGCGGGCGCGTACCGGTGTGCGGCGCGGGACCCACACATCTCGCGATCGCCTCGGGCCATCTGGTGACCGCCAACTACGGTTCCGGCAGCGTCAGCGTGCTCCCGGTCGGGGCCGGCGGCGCACCGGCCGCCGCCAGCGGCGTACTGCAGCACGAAGGCGCAGGACCGCACCCCGACCGGCAACGCGGCCCGCACGCGCACCAGGTACTGCCCGATCCGACCGGGCGCTGGGTGCTCAGCGTCGACCTCGGCACCGACTCCGTACGGATATGCGCACTGGACCCCGGGACGGGCGAACTGAGGCAGCACGGCGAGACCGCGCTGCGCCCCGGCACAGGACCGCGCCATCTCGCCTTCCACCCCGATGGCGGCCACGCCTATGTCCTGAACGAGCTCGAGCCGACTCTCACCGTCTGCCGCTGGGACGCGGACTCGGGCATCCTCGAACCGGTCGCCGAGACAGCGGTGCTGCCGGCCGGCGCGACCCGGCCCAGCTACCCGTCCGGGGTGGTCGTCTCGCACGACGGCCGCCATCTCTGGGCGGCCAACCGCGGCCACGACAGCATCGGCGTCCTCGCGCTCGACAGGACGCACGAGAAGGCGGAGCTGATCACGACGGTGCCGTGCGGCGGGCACTGGCCGCGCGACCTGGCACTGGACCCCACGGGACGCAGGCTGTACGCCGCCAATGAGCGCTCCGGAGATGTCACCTGGTTCGACATCGACCCGGAGACGGGCGTTCCGCGCAGGTCGGGCTCCCTCGACGTCCCCGCCGCCTCCTGCGTGATCTTCGCCTGACCGCCGGGGCACTGCGCAAGGGCCCGCACCCCTCGCGTGGTGCGGGCCCTTCTGCGTACCTGCGGCAGCGCCGTCAGAGACTCGGCGAGCCCTGAGGCTGCGGCGCGATACCCAACGCCGTCGCGTACTGCGACAGCACCAGCTTTCCGATCGCCGGGTAGGCCCCGAGCGCCTCGGCGGCGGCACAGCCCGCCTCCTTCACGGCCGAGTCGAGCAGGCCATCGGGCAGCTCGGGGCCCACGAGGTACGGCGCCAGGGCGAGCTGCACCGAGCCGGAGCCGCGCAGCTGCTCGGCGATCGCGCCGACCGCCCCCTCCTGGTCCAGCGCGGCGGCCATCACCGGCACCGCGAGACGCGCCGCCAGCAGCATGCCGGTGATCCCGGCGGCCTGGACGGCCTCCTCGCCGCCGACCGTGGCCAGGATGATGCCGTCGGCCGCCGTGGCCACGGTGAACAGCCTGGCGCGGTCGGCACGCGCCAGACCGGCCTCCGAGAGCCTGACGTGCAGGGCTTCGGCGAGCAGCGGGTGCGGGCCGAGGACATCGGTCAGCTCGGCGCTCGCGCGGCTGTCCATGACGGCATGGCGGATCCGGCGCATCAGGACGTTGTCGGGACCGGCGAGGAGGGGCACCACAACGGCGGCAGGACCCTCGGGCGCGGCCACTTCACGGCCGGCGGCCTGCGCGATCTCGTACCGCTCGGTGCGCCGGGCGGCGGTGTGCGCGAGGACGACTTCGAGCGTGGGGTACTCGGCGTTGTCCCCGTCGAGATAACCGATGCCGACCTCGAGGCCCGGCAGCTCGGAGCGAGCGATGCTTATGACCTCTTCGGCCAGGCTGCGCGTGGCGGGCACAGGAGCGCCGGGCACGGCCAGCACGAGCGCGGGCGCGCCCTCGGGAGCCGCTACGGGCTCCGGGCGGCGGTGCCGCCCGGTCTGGCGGGGTCGCGGCATTCGTACAGGCAGGCCGGATGCAGGCCCAGTGGGGGAGCTCATGGCGCCGCATGCTACTGGTTTTGGGGGTGCGACTGTTCGGGGAGGGGGCGGTCAAGTGTCATCTGTCCACATTTATCCGATGAATGCAGTACGCCTCAGCTGTCCCGCTCTGTCGGTACGTGCAACAGAGTCGGATGACGCGGCAGCCGCAGTGAACCGGTGGCAAGCGCGGACGCGATGACCAACGAGCCGGCGAGTGGATCGCCGGCCGCTGATACCTGCCGTGCGTACGGCAGTTGTCCGGCAAGCTCCGCCCTCAGCGGTACGAGAAGAGGGGCGCCCATCCTGAACAGCCCACCGGTGAGGGCGACTTCGCACCCCTCGGGCACATCGGTGGCAGGCGGGCAGACGGCCGCGGCCGACTCGGCGATATGCCGGGCGGCCGCCGCGAGGATGCCCGCCGACACCTCGTCGCCGTCCGCGGCGCACCTGCCGACCTCCGGCGCGAAGGAGGCGAGCACCGCGGGCCGGTCGGAGCGCGGGTACAGCATTCCCGGCAGCTCCCGCGCCGGACCGAACACCGACTCCATCCTGGCCAGCAGGGCCGCGGAACCACCACGCCGTCCGTCATGGACGCGCAGCGCGGCCTCCAGCCCGGCCCGGCCGATCCACGCGCCACCGCCGCAGTCGCCCAGCAGATGACCCCAGCCGTCAGCCCGGCGCCAGTCCGACAGGTCCGTGCCCAGCGCGATCATGCCGGTGCCCGCCGAGACGACCGCCCCGGGCCGCTGGCCGAGCGCACCGGCGTACGCCGTGACCGCGTCGGCCGCGAGCGCGAGGTGCCGTACACCCAGCGACTCGGCCAGCGCCGCGGGGACTTCGGCGCGCAGCCGGTCGCCGAGCGTCGCCATCCCGGCCGCGCCGACAGCGACCGCGGACACGGTGCCGCCCCCGGCCCGGTCGAGCAGGGCGCGCGCCATCGGCAGCAGCTGGTCCAGCAGATGCTTCGCGTCGATACCCGCTTCGCCGGTGCGCACCGGCTCGCGCGACACCTCGGTCTCGGCCTTCCCCGGGTTCCCGGCCTCCGCCAGCGCGACACGCAGCCCGGAACCGCCGGAGTCGACTCCGAGCACCCGGCTCACGCTCACGGAAGCTGCCAGTCCACCGGCTGCGCCCCCTGGCGTTGCAGGAGGTCATTGGTCCGGCTGAACGGACGCGATCCGAAGAAGCCGCGGTCCGCGGACATCGGGGAGGGATGCGAGGACTCGATCGCCGGAAGGTCGCCGAGCAGCGGACGCAGATTGCGGGCGTCACGCCCCCACAGCACGGACACCAGGGGCTTGCCGCGTGCGGCGAGGGCCCGGATGGCCTGCTCGGTCACCTCCTCCCAGCCCTTGCCGCGGTGCGCGGCGGGCTTACGGGGCGCGGTGGTGAGTGCCCGGTTCAGCAGCAGCACTCCCTGCCGGGTCCAGGGTGTGAGATCCCCGTTGGCGGGACGGGGGTGCCCCAGGTCCGCGTGCATCTCCCGGAAGATGTTGTCCAGACTGCCGGGCACCGGCCGCACCTCGGGCGCCACCGAGAAGCTCAGCCCCACGGCATGCCCGGGCGTGGGGTACGGATCCTGACCCACGATCAGGACTCGCACCTCGTCGAAGGGCTGCTGGAAGGCGCGCAGCACATTCGGTCCGGCCGGCAAGTAGGTGCGTCCCGCGGCGATCTCCGCGCGCAGGAAGTCGCCCATCGCGGCGATGCGTTCAGCCACGGGAGCGAGCGCATCGGCCCACCCGGGCTCTACAATTTCCTTCAATGGTCGTGCTGCCACGAGCGGTTGTCTCCAGGTGTCGCTTGTGTGTCAATGAGCAGTCGCGGGTCGAGACGCCCCTCCACGTGAAGGGGCGGGAGTGCGATGCTCCCCGGCAGGGGCGTGCCGGGCACGTCTGCCAGCAGGCCCATGGCCTGCTCCCACAGACCCGAGTGGTACCAGCGGTTGAAGGTGCTGCATACCGTGCCGAACGACCCGTACGCCTTGGGCAGATCCCGCCAGGTGCAGCCGGTGCGGGCCTTGTGGAGCATGGCGTCCAGCGCCTGATGGGGCGCCATCGTCGGCCGTCCGGGCCGCGGCGCGGCCAGGACTGGTTCGACCAGAGCCCACGCCTTGTCCGTCAGGTCGGGGACGGTCCTGCCGCGCGAGCGAAACCAGCCGATCACCCGGTCGTCCTCTCTTACCCGCATCGGGACCTCGCCCAGGATTGTGACCCGGACATCGAGCAGGGCCAACACCTCGGCCTGCTCGCCGGGCTGCATGTCGTGCAGCCGTTCACGGGCCATCTGGGCCAGGGCTTGAAGGTCACGGGCCCTCTGGCCGGCGGCCTGGGACTCGCTGCGCCACGCCTGCGCCTCCTCCAGGAGGACGCCCAGGCGGGCTCGCTCCTCCTTCAGCTGGCTGACGGCCGCCATGATGGCGGCGGCTGCGTCCGGCTCCTTGGCGGCCATGACGACGGCCGCAGTGATCGCACTGTCTTGCCCCGCGATCTGACCCTCCAGCTCAGTGACGCGGTCCTCGTGGTTCACGCCGCTGCGCTGGGCCATCTCGGCCCAGTCTCCGGCCATGGCCGTCAGGCGCTCCGGATCTTGCAGCAGGGTGCAGACTTCGCCCCACACGCGGGTCTCCACCGCTTCGGCGTCGATCTGCGAGCAGCCGCATCGGGGCTGCCCTGCGTATGACTCGACCTTGCCGGAGCAGCGGTAGGAGCGACCGTACCGGTCGTTGCGCTTGACGCCCGTGTAGTGCTTGCCGCAGGCGCCGAAGAGGCGCTTGCTCAGGGGGTGGGAGGCCCCATGCTTCCTGAAGGGCTTGCGCGCAGTGCGCTTCATCGCGGCGTTGAGCCTGACCACCTCCTCCTCGCTGAAGATGCGGTCCAGTTCGACGGTTACGGTCTCGCCGTGGACGGGACGCCCGTCGGCGTCCAGCTTGGTGCCGCGCTTCCCGGTGGAACTCGCGGGGCTGCGGTACACCCGCGTTCCCTCTTGCAGGGGTGGGCTCTTGAGGATCTTGCGGAGGCTGTTGGCGGACCAGCGTCCGCCCCGGGGCGCGGCGTGGCCTTCGGCGGCCAGCGTCATGGCGGCCTCGCGCATGTTCATGCCCTCGGTGACCATGAGGCTCCACGCCCGGTGCAGGACTGCGGCGGCGTCCTCGTCGATGACGAGGCGGCTGAGCTTGAGCTTGCCTTTGTCCTTGATGCGCCAGCCGTAGGGAGGGTTGCCGCCGAAGTGGCCACCCTCCTCCGCCTTCTCCTGGATGCCGCTCTGCGTGCGCTCGCGGATGATCTCGCGCTCCTCTTCGGCGTAGTCCGCATCCTTGCGCATCTTCTTGCGGCCCTCTTGAGTGGAGTTGTCGTAGTCGCCCTTGACGACGGCGACGTACACCCCCAACTCTTCCAGCTCCCACACCCAGCGCCAGAAGGCGCGGCCGGTGCGCCCGATGGCGCGGCCTTCTGAGACCACCACCATGTCGAAGGGGCGGGGGTTCTGCCGAGCCTGCTGCATGAGCCGCTCGAGGTCGGGGCGCTCGTGGGCCTCAAGTGAACCGCTCAGCCCTTCGTCGGCGAAGGTGTCGACGTGTTCCCACCCCTTCTCGCTGATGTGCTTGGCGGTCTTCTTGGCCGCGGCCTGTACGCCGTAGCCTTTGGCCTGCTCCTCGGTCGACACCCTGAGATAGTCGACCGCCTTGAGCGTGAGAGTCTTGGTCATGTCGGTCCCTTCGCGACTGACAGATCCCGGTGGTGTTGCTGCACTGCCGGGATCACCCATGTGCGGGCATCTTAGGCTGCGGGTCTGTCAGTTCGGGGCAGGAACAGGATCGCCAGCAGGCGGCCGTAAGCAGCACGGCTTGCAGCACGGCGGTGACCGCCGGGTAGCTGGTCTCCGTATCCATGTACGGCGCCAGGGCTTCGCGTATGTCCACGCGGAGGTCCAGGCGTCCTTTGTCTCTGGCCATAGGGCCTCCAACGAGAAGAGCCACCGCGCTTGGCGGTGGCTCTTGGGTATTCGCGCTGGTCAGGCGGCCAGACGCATTTGAAAACGGATGACACCTTGCGGTGCCCGCTCGCACGGGGCGTCACTCTACTGGTGCGGCGACGGCACGGTTCAACCCATGGCCGCCGCCCGTACACAGAGCACATCCGGCAGATGGGAGGCGAGCAGCTGCCAGCTGTCGCCGTCGTCCGCGCTCGCGTACACCTCGCCGTTGCGATTGCCGAAGTAGACACCGGCCGGATCCGCGTCGTCCGTGCGCAGAGCATCCCGCAGCACCGTCCCGAAGTGGTCTCCTTCGGGCAGCCCGGCCGACAGTGCCTCCCAGCTGCCGCCCGCGTCGTTCGTACGGTAGACGCGACAGCGACGCCCCGCAGGCACCCGGTCCGCATCCGCCGTGATCGGGAAGACATAGGCCGTGTCCGGACGGTGCGGATGCGCGGCGACCGCGAAACCGAAGTCGGACGGCAGGCCCTCGCCGATGTCGGTCCACTTGGCGCCCGCGTCGTCGCTGCGGTACACGCCCCAGTGGTTCTGCAGATACAGCCGGTCCAGATCGCCCGCGTCCTGCGCGATCTTGTGGACGCACTGTCCGAACTCCGGATTGGGGTCGGGCAGGAAGACCGCCGACACTCCCTGGTTGGAAGGCGCCCAGCTGGCGCCGCCGTCCTTGGAGCGGAACACCCCGGCCGTCGACACGGCGACCGTCACGGCCTCCGGGTCACGGCGGTCGGTCACCACCGTGTGCACCGCCTCACCACCGCCCCCCGGCACCCATTGCGAGCGCGTCGGATGCTCCCACAGGGGCCGTACGAGCTCGAAGGTCTCGCCGGCGTCGTCCGAGCGGAACAGCGCGGCCGGCTCCGTGCCCGCGTACACCACGTCGGGCGTGGCGGGACCGGCCGGATGCAGCTGCCACACCCGTTCCAGGGACGCCCCGGTGTCCTTGGGGAACTTCACGGCCGGCTTCGACGGCTCGATCCAGGTCTTGCCGAGATCGTCGGAGTGGAACACGGAAGGACCCCAGTGCAGGCTGTCGCCGCCGACCAGCAGCCGGGGCACGGAACGGCGCGTATCGATCCCGATCGAGTACACGGCCTGCGCATTGAAGTGCGGGCCGTCGAACTCCCATGTGCCACCGCGCCTGCGGCCGATGAAGAGCCCTTTTCGAGTGCCTACGGTCAGAAGTACATCGGTCATGGCCGATACCTCCAGGACGTCCTTGTCTCGGATAGTGGCCAGTCTGCACCCACCCACCGACAGTGGCCCGTGGGCGGCTCTCGCGCAGGCCGGCCCGGGGGAAAGGTCCGGACGGTTCAGTCGACGACCGAGCCGGCGGTGATGTTGAGGGCTGTCGCCGTCATCGAGCGAGCCATGTCCGAGGCGGCGAAGGCAGCCACGTTGCCGACGTCCTCCAGCGAGGCCGGCCGCCCCAGCATCGTCTGTTCCGTGATCTTCTCGGTGATGACATCTCGGTACTCGAGGCCCTCGGGGACCGTCTCGGGCACGCCGCCCGTCTGGAGCGTGAGAACACGGATGCCGTGCGGGCCCAGCTCGCCGGCCAGATTCCGCCGGAGGGACTCCATGGCGCCGAACGCCACCTGGAACCCGCCGATGTTGTAGTCGCGCGGCGGGTCGCCGTAACCGCCGAAGGCGAGGATCACGCCGGACTGCTGCCGGATCATGTGCCGCGCCGCGGATCTGGAGGTCAGGAACATCGCGCGTACTGCGTTGTGCACCGGGCGCTCGAAGTCCGCGAGAGAGATTTCGGTCAGCGGCGTCCCCTGGACCTCTGAGAACGAGATGAGGCTGAAGGAGATGTCGAGGCTGCCGGCCCGCTCGACCACCGCGCGGGTGAAGCGGTCGACCGCTGCCTCGTCGAGGGCGTCGACCTGATCGGTGTCGGCCCTGCCGCCCGCGGCACGGATGGTCTCGGCCACCTCCTCCAGACTTTCGCGGGTGCGCCCGGCGAGATGGACCCGGGCACCCTCGCGGGCGAAGGCACGGGCGACCGCCCCGCCGATGCCACCGCCTCCTCCGTAGATGACGGCGTTCTTGTTCTCGAGCAGCACGATGTGCCTCCTTGGTGCTCACGTCCTCAGTGCAGACCGGCCGGGGCCCCGGAACTCATCGGTGCCCCCGGGGCGAATCCGCCGGAGCCGTGCGGCCCGCGCGGAGCGGCGGCGCGGGCGATACCGAGCGTGAGGAGGTGACAGGCCCGCGCGGCGAACGGCGCCCGGTAGCCGGGGCCGGTGGGGATGCGGGCCCGCGCGGCGTTGCCGCCGGTCGGGACATCGAGCAGATTGACGCCATGCTCCTTCGGAGGCGAGGCGAGGCGAGGCGAGGCGCACCGTGGCGTACGCCGTCCAGCCGGCCCCCTTCCGCCGTGCGGTGGCGGAGATACGGAAGACGGCGGCAGCTTCGGTTCCGCGGCCCGCGGCCGTTCATGGCGCTACTCGCGGATCTCCTGGGTGCAGCACTTCACTCCACCGCCAGCCTTGCGGAACTCGGAGAGGTCCACAGGGACGGGGATGTAGCCGCGGGCCGCGATGCCCTCCATGAGGCCCGTCGCATCCTGGGCCATCACTACATTGCGTCCGTCGGAGAGGGAGTTGAGTCCAAAGGCCAGTGCGTCCTGGCGTGTGGAGATGACGGCGTGCGGGAAGAGGGTTCTGAGTACCTTCTGGCTGCCCGCCGAGAAAGCCCCCGGGTAGTAGGCGATATTTTCGGCGTCAAGCGCGAAGAGCGCTGTGTCCAGGTGATAGAAATGCGGGTCGACAAGGTGAAGACTCACCGTCGGCGCGCCGAAGAATTCCTGGACCTCGTGATGGGCCGCGGGAAGAGTGCGGAATCCGGTGCCGGCGAGGATGTATCCGCCGACAGGGGTGAAGTCCCCTTCTCCTTCGCAGGTGTGGGACGGGACGCGCGTCTCGAATCCGGCGTTTTCGAACCAGGTCCTGTAGTGGGCGGCCTCAGGCTGCCGCTCCGGCGCGTGGAACTGCGCGCCGAACACCTTGCCGTCGAGTACGAGTGCCGAATTGGCCGCGAACACCATGTCGGGGAGGTCGGCGACCGGTTCCACCGTCTCGACGGTGTGGCCCAGTTCGCGGTACAGGGATATCAGCGTGTCCCACTGCTTTCGGGCCAGGTCGACATCGACCGGCTCCTCCGATGTCATCCAGGGGTTGATGGCGTACCGGACGTCGAAGTGCTCCGGCGGGCAGACAAGATACCGGCGCTTCTGCGCTGTACGGATGGGCGGCATCCTCGATTTCCTTTCACCGGGCTGGGGGCCACCTACCACGCTATTGAATTATCACGGACAGTGACAAGATGAATGAGTTGCGTACACCCGCAACTATGTTGCGCATATGAGGCTTTGAGCGACCACTTGTTAACCGAGTGGCGCGCAGGAGGAGGATCTGGTGCGGCGGGACAGCCGGGCAACGATCCGGGCGGGGTGGCGTGGGGCCGTTCGCTTGGGTGCCGCGGCCGATTTGAATCACGGCGACCGTCAAGCGTCCGTTTGGCGAGCTTGGCCCAGCACTCGCGTGGCGCGACGACCTCCGGGAGATGGCGGCGCGCTCGACGTTCGGGCCTTGCCGACAAGGGAAAGAACCTCTGGTTCCGCGGCTGCATCCGTAGGCCGATGGGCCATCCGCCTGAGCCAACGACGCGTACCCGTACGGGGCGCGCGTTCCATTGGACGGCAAAAGGCAAGGAGAGCTCTCCTTGCCACTCTCAACGTATAGCGCGCTGGGGGGCTTGCCGCAAGACCCGGGTCACGGCGCAGAATCGTCGGCCGATGCCACAACCTGCGGAAATGGGGGCACGACGTGCGTGTGTTGTTGTCGACGTATGGGGGACGCGGTGACGTCGAACAAGTGGTGGGACCGGCAGTGCAGTTGCGGGTGCTCGGCGCGGAGGCGCGGGGGTGCGCGCCGCCCGACTGGGCGGAGCGGCCGGCCGACTCGTCAGAGGGAAGGCAACCAGGGATGGGGACGTGCTCGACAAGAGGTTCGACAGAGTTGGAGGCGCCGGTGATTCGATCGGCCACCGCAGTGCAACGGAGCACGGCTGCCTCGGAGGTATCGCAGTGATCGAGCAGTACGTGTTGGATCTTCAAGAGGTTGACGAGACGCAGGTCGCGGTCGCCGGCGGCAAGGGCGCGCACCTGGGCGGGCTGTCGCGGATCGGAGGCATCCGTGTACCGGGTGGCTTTTGCGTGACGACGGACGCCTTCCGGCGGATCATGGCGGAAGCGCCGTCGATCGACGATCGGATCGATCGGTTGTCGCGCTTGAACCCGGACGACCGGGAGGCGATCCGCACGCTCAGCGCGCAGATTCGTCGGACCATCGAAGGGATTGCCATCCCGGGCGATCTCGCGGCGGCGATCACCCGCGCGCTCGCCCAGCGCGGCGAGCAAGCCGCCTACGCCGTCCGATCCAGCGCGACGGCAGAGGACCTGCCGACGGCCTCCTTTGCCGGCCAGCAGGACACGTACCTGAACGTCGTGGGGCCGACGGCGATCCTTCAGCACGTCAGCCGGTGCTGGGCCTCGCTGTTCACCGAGCGGGCCGTGATCTACCGCCAGCGGAACGGCATCGACCACCGTACGGTCCGCATGGCCGTGGTCGTGCAGCAGATGGTCTTCCCGCATGCGGCCGGCATCCTGTTCACTGCCGACCCCGTCACGGGCAACCGGAAGGTCGCCACCGTGGACGCCGGCTTCGGCCTCGGCGAGGCCCTGGTCTCCGGCCTGGTGAACCCGGACGTCTTCAAGGTGCGACACGGCGAAGTCGTCGCCAAGGCGATCGCCGCCAAACAGCGTGCCGTTCACGCCCTGCCGGCCGGCGGTACGCAGGAAGTGGCGATCGACTCGCAGCGGCAGGAGCAGCCGGCGCTGACGGATGCGCAGGTCGTGCGGCTCGTGCAGCTCGGGCGGCGGATCGAGGCGCACTTCGGCCGCCCGCAGGACATCGAATGGTGCCTGGTCGACGATGACTTCCAGATCGTTCAGAGCCGGCCGATCACGACGCTGTTCCCCATCCCCGGGACCGGCGACATCCCCGAGGCCGGCGACCAGGAGAACCACGTCTACGTCTCCGTCGGTCATCAGCAGATGATGACCGACCCCATGAAGCCCCTGGGGCTCTCCATGTGGCAGCTGACGGCCATGGTGCCGATGCACGAGGCCGGCGGGAGGCTGTTCGTCGACGTCACCCGACGACTGGCCTCGCCCGCGAGCCGCGCCGGTCTCCTGGACGTCGTGGGGAGAGGCGATCCGCTGGTCAGGGACGCTCTGGAGACTGTCCTCGACCGCGACGATTTCGTCCCGTCGCTCCCGGACGCGGGTCCCGGCGGGCCGCGGGCCGGCGGTGCGTCCGCCCCGATCGAGAACGATCCGGCCATCGTCACCGAGCTGATCGAGCGCAGCCAGGTGTCCATCGCCGCCCTGGAGCGCGACATCCGGACGAAGACCGGACCGGCGCTGTTCGACTTCCTGCTGGAGGCCTTCGCGGAGCACAAGCGGGTCCTGAGTGATCCGCTGAGCATGCAGGCGATCATGGCGGGGATGGAGGCCACGTGGTGGCTCAACGACAAGCTGCAGGAGTGGCTGGGCGAGAAGAACGCGGCTGACACGCTCACGCTGTCCGCCCCCGACAACGTCACGTCTGAGATGGGACTGGCGCTGCTCGATGTCGCGGACGTGATCCGCCCGCAGCCGGAGGTGGTGGCGTTCCTGCAGGGCGTCGAGGACGAGGGCTTCCTGGACGAGCTGGCGAAGCTCGCGGGCGGGACCGAAGCGCGCGACGCCATCGAGGCCTACCTCGACCGGTACGGCATGCGCTGCGTCGGCGAGATCGACATCACGAGGCCGCGTTGGCGCGAGCGCCCCACCACGCTCGTGCCCGTGATCCTCGACAACGTCAGGAACTTCGAGCCGGGCGTCGCCGAGCGGCGCTTCGAGCAAGGGCGGCAGAAGGCGCAGAAGAAGGAACAGGACGTGCTGTCACGCTTGCGGGCCCTGCCGGACGGAGACCGGAAAGCCGCCGAGGCCAAGCGGATGATCGACCGGGTCAGAACCTTCATCGGGTACCGGGAGTACCCGAAATACGGCATCGTCAGCCGCTACTTCGTCTACAAGCAGGCCCTGCTGGAGGAGGCCGAGCGCCTCGTGCAGGCCAACGTGCTTCCCGAGAAGGAGGACATCTTCTACCTCACGTTCCAGGAACTCCACGACGTCGCGCGCTCGAACCAGGTGGATGACCAGCTCATCCAGCAGCGCAAGGACGCGTTCCGGTCGTACCACGCGCTCACACCGCCCCGGGTGCTCACATCGGATGGCGAGGCCGTCACCGGGGCGTACCGGCGCGACGACGTGCCGGCCGGCGCCCTGATCGGCCTACCGGTTTCCGCCGGGACCATCGAGGGAAGGGCCCGCGTCATCCTTGACATGGCGGATGCCGATCTCGAAGCGGGCGACATCCTGGTCACTACCTTCACGGACCCCAGCTGGTCACCGCTGTTCGTCGGAATCGCGGGCCTGGTGACGGAGGTGGGCGGCCTGATGACCCACGGCGCAGTGATCGCCCGGGAGTACGGCCTGCCGGCCGTCGTGGGCGTGGAGCAGGCCACCCGGCTGATCCGGGACGGGCAGCGGATCCGCGTGCACGGAACCGACGGGTACGTCGAGATCCTGCCTTGACCGACCACACCGAGAAGCCCGCTCCGTAGCGTCGGGCCAAAACAACGCCAAGCAGTTGATGACCACCCCACGACCGCCGCCCGCAACGCGCACACGCCGACACGCGGACACGACCCGTAACTGTTCTTCACCTGGGAAGTGCCTCTTCCGCTACCACGTACAGGACCCTCAGCACGTCCTATCGTTGCAGCTCAGAGGCACTTTCTGCGTTCTCGATCACCTACCGGACAGCACCCCTCGTGAAAGCCCGAGGTTAAGCGGTATCGGGTGCGAGGCGTCCCGATCCCGCTTCCGGGCTGCCCGGCAGGAGGTGCGTGAGCACGATGAAGCTGTTGGTGGCCTTCACGAAGGACTCCGACCGGATCCGTTCGAGGATGTCTTCGAAGTGCGCGACATCAAGCGCTCGGATGTGCAGAATCGCGTCGGCGCGGCCGGTGACGGTCACGGCCGACTGGATCTCGGGATGGTTGCGGACAACCTCTGCCAGCCTCCTCGGCGGAGCGGCGTCGTCGCAGAACACCTCCACATACGCTTCGGTGTGCCAGCCCAGCGCTGCGGGCTGCACCACCGTGGTGAAGCCTGTGATCACCTCTTGCTCCCGCAGTCGGTCCACCCGGCGTTTCACGGCGGGCGCCGACAGGCCGATCGCCACGCCGATCTCCCTCAGGCTCGCCCGCGCATCCGCCATCAGCGCCGCGATGATCTTGCGGTCGAGTTCGTCCAGCTCAGCTCCGCGCCGGGACATGGAGTCATCTCCTCCGTCGGGGGTACACCGCGCGTCGCGTCACGGCCGAGCGCACATTAACCCGTCGGTGCAGCTCAGGCGCGAGGGCGGGCGGATGGCACCAGCACCTCTTGATGTCGGTGAAGTCCCCGGCCCGACCGGCGTCGTGACGAGGATTCACGCGGGGCGCGCCCGCACACCGGACGGACTGCCCCGGCGGCGGCGACAAGCAGGCCGTGTCCGGGGCATGTTGACATCGAGCGCGCTCCAAGTGATGGAATCCCGGCCACGGCAAGGGCGGCTGCCCTCGCCGCGGATCTCTGGGGGTAGGCATGACCAACACTTCCGACTCTCCTGTCACTCTGATCACGGGCGGTGGCAGCGGTATCGGAGCGGCTACAGCCCGGCGGCTGCTGGACCAAGGGCACCGGGTGACGGTCACCGGCCGCGGCGAGGAGAGGCTCAGCCGGTTCGCCGAGGAACTGGGCAAGCCGGCCGGCCTGTTGACGATCGTCGGGGACGCGGCCGACTACGAGTCGGTCAGGGCCGCCGTCGAGTCCACCGTCAAGGAGTTCGGGCGGCTGGACACCGTCGTCGCCAACGCGGGCTTCGCCACCCATGACACCCTCGCCGACGGCGACCCCGCCGGATGGCGCGAGATGGTTCTGACCAACGTGCTCGGCCCCGCTCTGCTCATCAGGGCCGCCCTGCCCGCCCTGAAGGAGACGCGCGGGCGGATCGTTCTCGTCGGCAGTGTGGCGGGCTTCGTCAACACCCCGGGCAATATCTACGGCGCGACCAAGTGGGCGGTCACCGGCCTCGCCGAGAACACCCGCCGTATGGTCACCGAGTACGGCATCGGCGTGACCCTGATCGCTCCGGGACGGGTGGAGACTCCTTTCTGGGACGCCATGGGGAGCCTTCCTCCCGGGGTGCTGCTGACCGCCGAACAGCTTGCCGAATCCCTTGTGTGGGCCATCGGGCAGCCGAGCGGCGTCGATGTCAACACCGTGGTCGTCAGGCCGATCGGGCAGCCCGTATGACCCGGCGGGCCCCGTGGATCCAGCGGATCTAGAGGTGCGCGGCGCTACCCGCCGCACTCAGCAGACCCGGCCAGTCGGCAATCTTCACGGACCGTCGGCCGAGCGTCAGTCCGAGCGCCGCCTCCGCCGCCTCGATCGCCATCCAGCCCGGCCATGGGACCGGCCGGTGCCCCGACTCCCGCAGTGCGTCCAGCGGGTCGGCGGCGACGGGGCGCAGCATGAGCGTCGCGGCGTCGTCGAGCAGCGACGTCACCGTCTCCTTGGCGCACGGCCGGTTGGTGCCGATCACTCCGGTCGGACCTCGTTTGATCCACCCGGCCACATACTCCCCGGGCGACGGCACACCGTCGCGCAGTACCCGTCCGCCGGAGTGCGGCACCGTGCCGTGCTCGGAGTCGAACGGGAGGCCCGCCGGCGGCACTCCGCGGTAGCCGACGGCCCGCAGCACCAGCTGGGCCTCGATCTCCTCGTATCTGCCGGTGCCCCGTACGCCTCCGTCGGCGTCCGGAACGGTGCGCTCGAACCGCACGCCCGCCACCCGGCCGTCCCGCTCGAGCAGCTCCACCGGACGCAGGAAGAACCGCAGATGGATCCGGCGTTCCCGCCCTGTCGGCGGCTGCCCGGCCCAGCCGCGAACGACGTCGAGATTGCGGCGGTTGACCGCCGGAAGGCCGGCGGGTGCGATTCCCGACGGATCGGCGTACGCCGGGTCCAGAGCGAGGTCCTCGGGCTCGACCTGCACCTCCGCCGCGGGCAGTGAGCCGAGCTCGCGCAGCTCCTTGGTGGTGAACTTCGCCTGCGAGGGGCCGCGCCTGCCCACCATGTGCACCTCGCGGATCCGGCTGACCGCGAGCGCGCCGAGCGCCGCCTGGGGCACATCGGTGGCGCGGAGCTCCTCCGCGCCCCGGGCGAGAATGCGGGCCACGTCGACGGCCACATTGCCGACGCCGATCACCACGGCCGAACGGGCGCCGAGCGCAAAGCCGTTGCCCGGCGCATCGGGATGTGCGCTGTACCAGGAGACGAATTCGGTGGCCGAGTGGCTGCCGGGCAGATCCTCGCCCGGCACGCCGAGCCGACGGTCCTTGGCGGCGCCCACGCAGTACACGACCGCGTGGTAGAGCTCCAGCAGCCGCCCGGGATCCAGGCCGTGCGTGCCCACTTCCACATTGCCGATGAAGTCGATCCGCTCGTCTTCGAGCACCGTGCGCAGATTGTTCTGCAGGGACTTGATCTTCTCGTGGTCGGGCGCGACCCCGTAGCGCACGAGTCCGTACGGGCAGGGGAGCCGGTCCAGGACGTGCACTCGCACATCCGGCACCCGACTCTGCTGGACAAGGGACTGCGCGGCGTAGACCCCACTGGGTCCCGATCCGACGACGGCGACGCGAAGCACAGCTGCGCTCCTTCCCACAGGGGGATTCCAGCATCGCACCGGTGGGCGGGGATGGGGGAGATGCGCTAACGGGGTGTGTTGCGGCGTCATGGCGTGCGTGCCGCCACAGAGGGTGACCATTTGCCTGGTTACGTGCTAATTATGCAAGAAACTACGTTTCTTAACGCTAATGATCAGTATGACTCGTTTGAGGCATTTCCATATCCGCCGGTGTGGGAGTTGCAGGGGTGCGGCACGGTCGCCTGTGGAACGGGACTGGTCCGGGGGGCGTACGAGGCCGCCCCGCCCTGGTTCAACGTGCGGCTGACCTTCGCCGACGGCGCCCGGATCGATGTCCTTGCCGTCGTCACCGACGGACGGATCGCCATCGAGGACCTGCGCGCGGACCCGCCGCTGCCGCTGGAGGGCTTCGCCGTGCTCGCCGACCGGATCGAGGATCCGCTCGAGGACGCCTGCCGGGTGACCGTGGAGCAACCCGGTACCCGGCAGACGGCACCGGTCGCGGCCGGTGCCGCCGGGCGGGCGGACGCGCCATCGCCCGGCCGTCGTCGGGCCCGCCCCTCGGTGCCGCGCGGCAGTGCCGGCCGAAGGCTCGCGGCCGACGTCTACCGGGCCGCGCAGCAGGACGGGCGCGATCCCGTGCTCGCGGTGATGGGCGCCACCGGGCGGAGCCGCCGCAGGTCCCTCCGGCTCATCGCCGGCGCCCGGGACGAGGGTTATCTCGCGCCGCGCCACAACCGCCGCCGCGCCGACCCCGCGCGGACGCTCGGCCCGGTGCGCGTGCCCGACGCGGTGCACGCGCCAGACACGGTGCACGCGCCCGACGCGGTAGAAGTGCTGCTCACATCGAACGCATCCGGTTGATCTCGCTCGTCTGCTGCGCGATCACATCGTTCGCCATCTCCTCGACCAGGACGTTGTTCCCGTCCGAGAGGACTTCGGTGGCCATGGTGAGCGCACCCTGATGGTGGGTGATCATCAACTTCAGGAAGAGTTCGTCGAACGCCGTGCCCTTCGCGGCGCGCAGTTGGGCCAGTTGGGCCGGGGTGGCCATTCCGGGCATTGCGCCCCGACCGTGGTCATGACCGCTCTTCCCCTTCGCCCCGCCGTTGTTTTTGAGCCACCCCTGCATCGCGGCCATCTCCGGCTTCTGCGCCGCGGATATGCGCTCCGCCAGCCGCTTGACCTGCGTGGATCCCGCGCGCTCCGGCGCCAGTGCGGTCATCTGCAGTGCCTGGCCGTGGTGCGTGATCATCATGTGTGCGTAGGAGAAGTCCGCCGCGTTGGGGGTGTCGTCCGGGGCGGCCTTCGCGGCCTCCTCCGCCGAGAGTGTCCTGGCCGGCTCGCCAGGTTTCCCGGGTGCCACTACGGACGGTCCCACTGCCCCCTTGGCCTCGGCGGGGGCATCGGAGTCCGACTCGCAGGCGCCCAGGGCGAGTACGGCGGCAGTGACCGCTGCCGCGACGACGGACCTGCGGACATGCGCGGTCCTACGGCGGTTCAACACGGTGACCTCCTGAGGCACTTGGGGTTTTTGGGGACCGTCCTAGCACGCTTCCGCACACCGTTGATCAGAAACTTTCATTACGTCTCTGTTGCCATCTGTTGAGATGTACATGGAAAGGAAGATACTGCCGAGGTCCGTGAACCGTTCAACTCCGAACGGATACAAGGGAGGACGCAGTGACCCTGTTGCACACCACCCGAGTGCGGCGCAGACGTCTGGGCGTGGCGGCAGCCGCGGCCGGGCTCCTTGCCACCCTGCTGACGGCCGGACCCGCGGTCGCCACACCAGACCCCGGGGACGCGCCCGCCCGGGCGAAGGTCTCCTCGGAGCAGGCCGCCGAAGCCAGATCGGCCATCGAGAACGGCGAGATACCCCCCGTCGACGCGGTCGTCCACAGCGACAACGTCGAGCACCTCACCAACATCCCCAAGGACGCCCTCAAGGGCACCAATTCGGACCTGGCCTTCCAGGGCAAGTACGCCTTCGCGGGCAACTACGACGGCTTCCGGATCTTCGACATCAGCAACCCGAGGGCCCCGAAGACCGTTTCGCAGGTCCTGTGCCCCGGATCGCAGAACGACATCTCGGTCTCCGGTGACCTGCTCTTCCTCTCCACCGACTCCTCGCGCAACGACAACTCCTGCAACAGCGTCTCGCAGCCCGCGACGGAGAAGTCGTCCTGGGAGGGCATGAAGATCTTCGACATCAGCGACAAGGCCAACCCGAAGTACGTCGCCGCAGTCGAAACCGCGTGCGGATCGCACACGCACACCATCGTGCCGGAGCGTCGCAACGTCTACATCTACGTCTCCTCCTACTCGCCGAGCGTGACCTTCCCGGACTGCCAGCCGCCGCACGACGGAATCTCCGTCATCAAGGTGCCGCGCAAGGCCCCCGAGAAGTCGGCGATCGTGAACTTCCCGGTGCTCTTCCCGGGCGAGGGCCCCGACGGCGGCGGCAACCCGGGCTCGCCCACCAACCCCGGCGTCTCCAAGACCACCGGCTGCCACGACATCACGGTGCTGCCGTCCAAGGACCTGGCCGCCGGCGCCTGCATGGGTGACGGCATCCTGTTCGACATCGAGGACCCGGAGCACCCGAGGGTCATCGACCGCGTCCAGGACAACGTCAACTTCGCGTTCTGGCACTCGGCGACCTTCAATCAGCGGGCCAACAAGGTCGTCTTCACCGACGAGCTCGGTGGCGGCGGCGCGGCCACCTGCAACGCCCAGATCGGGCCGAACCGCGGCGCCGACGGCATCTACGACATCGTCGGCAAGGGCGACCGTCGCAAGCTGGTCTTCCGCAGCTACTACAAGATCGGCCGCTACCAGGCGGACACCGAGAACTGCGTGGCCCACAACGGCTCACTCATCCCGGTCAAGGGCCGCGACATCATGGTCCAGGCCTGGTACCAGGGCGGCGTCTCGGTCTGGGACTTCACGAACTCCTCGAAGCCCAAGGAGATCGCCTACTTCGAGCGGGGCCCGCTCAGCGCGGACACGATGTCGACCGGCGGTGCCTGGTCGGCGTACTACTACAACGGCTACATCTACGCGAATGACATCGCCAAGGGCTTCGACGTGCTGAAGCTCGACGACCGTCGGACGAACGCGGCGAAGCGGGTGCGGATGCACGAGCTCAACGTGCAGACCCAGCCCGACTACTTCGACGACTTCGACCACTGATCCCGGAACTCCTGACGTGTTCCGCCGGGCGGCTCGGTGTCCGGCGGAACGCCGAGTTCCCAGTCCAGCCCGTACCTCTGGAACAACTCCGCACGCAGCCGTGCTCGTGGCATCGGTGCGCCGGGCAGCAGCAGCGCGAAGACCGCGCCCATCAGCAGGGCGCGCAGCAGCGGGTAGTCGGCGTCGACATCGGGTGATCCGTACCGCTCCATCGTGTCGCGGAGCAGGAACGCGAGGCGCTGCTGCTCCGGGCACTGCACAAAACCCTCTGCCTGCAGAACACCCGACATATGGGTCCGCATCAGCAGCGGATGGTCGACCGTCAGCCCCAGAATCGCGTCGATCGCGCGTGCCAGCCGCTCCCGCCCGTCATCGGTGCGCGGCTCGTGTTCGAGCGCCGCCTCGAGCGTGAGGTGCATCAAGCGGTGCACGGCCGACTGCAGGAGCTGGCGCTTTCCGGGGAAGTAGTACGAGACCAGTCCGCGCGCCGAGCCCGCCCGGTCGGCGATGTCGGCCAGCGTGGTGGCCTCGTATCCGCGCTCTCCGACGAGCTCCACCGTCGCCTGCAGAAGCCGCTCCCGCGAACGCCGACGAAGCTCTTCATTGACCGATGCGCTCCGCGGGGACATGATTTACTCCTGCGTTGACTGGCTTCGAGCCAATATACTCAGGGCGTCCCACTGCGAGGCCTCACGGCCTGGTCAGCGGGGTGCTGCCCGAACCGGACGACGCGGGGGATCGTCCGGTTCGGGTGGCTTTGTTGTGCCTTCATTGTGCCTCCGCCGCTGTGGGTCTCAGCCGATGAGCCCGATCACCGGCCGCAGTCCCGTCGGCCGTTCCGCCACCGGAAGATGGTCCACGAAGTGGACCGCGCAGCCCAGATCCGCGGCCCCGCCGTCCGCCCGCCGGTCGTCGCCGACCATCAGCACCTCGCGCGGGTCCTGCCCCAGAGCCTCGCAGGCGGTGCGGAACAGCCGCGGATCGGGCTTCTGTACGCCGTGCTCGTACGACAGCACATACGCGTCCACCAAGGCGTCCAGACCGTGGGCGCGGAAGACCGGCCGCAGATCCCAGCCGATATTGCTGACCACCGCGACGCCCATGCCCCGCTCCCGCAGCGCGCTCAGCACCTCGCCGGCATCCGGATAGGGGCGCCAGGCCGCGGGCTCCCTGTGGCGGTCGTACAGCGCGTCGTACAGGCCCGCGTCCGGCAGCTCCACCTGCCGGGCGAGACCGGTGTACGCGGCCCGGTGCCGCTCCGTGCTTTGGTCGCGGGTCGCCCACAACTCCGTGAGATGTGGCGGCACGTGCTGCGGGAAGGACCCACCGGGCAGTGCCCCGGCCGCCTCCAACTCATCCGCGTAACGGGAGAGTTCGGCTTGGGGGAGCACACTGCCACGCGCGTCGAGGACCGCGCTCAGCCAGTCCCGCACGGACTCGATTCGGAAGAGCGTTCCGGAGAAGTCGAAGAGCACACTCTTGATCGCCATGAGCGCGATCCTTTCCGTCTCAGCGCCCCCGGGACAAGACCACCCGCTCGTACGCGGCAGCCGACAGGGCCACCAGACACGCACCCATCAGCCAGCCGCCCAAAACGTCCGAGGGCCAGTGAACGCCCAGCCAGATCCGGGTCAGGCCCGCTCCGGCGACCGATACGACCCCGGCCGCGACGCTCCAGTGCCACAGCCGCCCCTCCACGCCGTGCCGCCTGAGCTGCCACAGCAGCAGACCGCAGGTGACCATGGCCGTCATCGCATGACCGGACGGGAAGGCCGCGAAGTGGGCCGAGTCGACCGGATCCGGCCAGTGCGGCCGCTCCCGTCCGACAGCGGACTTCAGACCCTGCTGTACGAGCGTGCCGACCGCGCTCGTCACGGCGACCCACAGCGCCGGCAGCCGCTCTCCCCGGCACCACAGCCACACGACCGCCGCGGCGATCAGGGCGCGCATTGTCCACGGGTCCCACACCCAGTCGGTGAGCACCCGGTTCACCCTGGTGGGCCCCGGTTCGTTCACCGCCCAGCTGTGCAGCCCGTCGGCGACCGTACGGTCGAAGGAGAGGAGAGGCGCCCAGGAGACCGTGACAAGAACCAGCAGTGCCACGGACACGGCGGCGAGCGCCGCGCCCGTACGGGCCGGTGTGGTGACCGGGTCGTGTGCCGGGGGAGTGGGGGGCGCCGGGCGGGGGGAGCTCATGGGGGTGATCCTCGCCGCAGAGCGGCCCACCGGGCTAACCCAGCGCGCGCAGGGCCGGGACGAATGCCACCAGCAGTGGAACCAGCGGCACCAGTGCGGCGGCCGCGGTCAGCCGCAGTTTGCGGCCGGCGGTGAGCCGTGGTGCCGGCGTCAGCAGCCGGTTGACGCGGTGCGGCAGTTGGGTGTCCGTCGTGGGGCAGGGCCCGAACACCCCGCGGTCCTCATTGAGTTCGACCAGGGCCAGCGCGATGGTGCGTCGGCCGAAGCGCTTCGACGCGACATCGTCGGCGGCCAGCTCGACCAGCCGGTGCATTTCGTCGCGGAACGCCGCGAACACCGGGATCTGCGGAAAGCCGTTGGCCAGTGCGGCCGAACAGTGCAGCAGCCAGTCGTGCCGCGCCTGCGCGTGCCCCTGCTCGTGGGCCAGTACCGCGTCGAGCTGACGGCCCTTCAGCCGGCGCAACGCGGCTGTGGTGATGACCAGTTGGGGTGCCGTGCCGGGCAGCCACCAGGCGTCGGGCCGCTCGCCCTCCAGGACGACCAGCGGTTCGCCGCCCGGGTCCTCGCCCGGCAGCAGCGGGGATCGCACTAGAAGGTCGGTGCGCCGCCGCCTGCGCCGCACCTGGGTCCGGTGGATCTCCCGGGTGAGCATCGCGCCCGTCCACAGGCCGCCGCAGGCCAGGATCACGGCGAGCACGGCGGACCACGGTTCGTTCGCTCCGAGGGCGTAGGCCTCGACCACACCGTGCGGTGCGCCCGCGAAGACGTGACCCCGTACGAACTGCCAGGCCGCGGCCGCACTGAAGATCATGGAGAGCGCGAAGCACAGCAGCACGGACGCCACCACGCACTGCCACACCCACAGCGCCACCACGGGCTCGCGCTCCGGCCAGTCGGCACGCGACACAAGTCGCGGGGCCACGACGGCGGCCAGTGCGCCGAGCAGCAGGAGCACGAGGGAGACCAACATGGGCGACAGCCTATGAGCGTGCGGCTACTTGCGGGTATGGCCGCGCAAGCCAAGTGACGCAGGACACGGTTTCGGCGCTGGGGGTGGGCGGACCGCGCGCCGTTCAGAGGGCGAACAGCATCGCCAGCATGGCGATACCCATGGCGAGCCTGCAGGCGAGCGCCAGCTCGGGCTGGGCGCCCCAGGCGACGGTCGCCGTCGCCGCGCCGCCCGCAGGGGCCGGCACGGGCATCAGCCGCAGGCCCGAGCGCAGGACATACACCGTGTAGTACGCCAGCAGCGCGCCGGTGAGCAGCGGCACACCGGCGGACGCATGACCGGTGTGGCCGCCGCCCGGCGCCATCGCCACCGCCATGTAGACCATCGCGAGCGAGCCGACGAGATGGTGCAGATGCCGGGTGCCGCGCCGGGCCGGCCACAGCGCGTGCAGCGCGGCCACGCCGAAGACCGCGGCGTACACCGTCCAGGTCCACTCCGGCACCGCGAGCACGGTGGCGGGCACGGCCATCGCGGCCATCCCGAAGCCCATCAGTGCCTCACCGCCGGCCGCCTTGCGTGCCGCCCCGGAGCAACTGCGCATCCGCGCAAGGCAGTACGCGCCGGTCGCCCCGCACAGCGCCACGAGCAACCAGCCGGACATCGCAGGTCCGTGCACGGCGCACCTCCCCCTTCGACGGTGTCGAGAGGTCGATGCCCGGCGCTGCGTGACCTACGCGAGCGCACGGGGGTACACGGGGAGCACACCCGGAAAGCGCGCCCGCCCCTCCAGCGCGCCTGCACCCGTCGGCCGGCGGCCGGGGTGCTCACTCTTCCGGCGCCCCCCCGGCAGACGGACGGTCGCGGTGCTCACGGGGCGGAAGCGCACTCACGGGCGGTCGCGGTGCTCACGGGGCGGAAGCGCACTCACGGGCGGTACCGCAGCGGATGGTCGGCCGGCACCTCGACCAGCACGATGCGGTGACCGTCCGGATCGGCGATCCACATCTCGATCAGCCCCCAGGGTTCGCGTCGCGGCGGCCGCAGCACCTCGACACCGCGCCCCGACAGCTCTTCGTACACCGCTGTCACGTCCGCTACCTGGAGCCACAGCCGCACGCCGGGCGAGGGCGCCGCCGCCCGCCCGGAGACCTCGAGATAGCCGCCGCCCAGGAAGTACACCGTGCCCCGCTCGGGACCGGTGCCGAACTCCCGGTAGACCGGCAGGGCCAGCGTCTCGCCGTAGAAGCGCCGCGACCGCTCAGGATCGGACGGGCGAAGCAGGATCCGGCTGCTCAGCACATGCACCATGCCCCGGACCCTAGGCCGAACAGCCGGGTTAGTCTCGTCGGACACTTGCACGCAACGGAGAACGGACAGCTACACCATGGACACCGCACCACCCAGGGTCTCGGGCGAGCTCACCTACCGTGACGCCGTCGAGGCCGATGTGCCGGTACTTGTTCAGCTGATCGAGTCCGCCTACCGCGGCGACTCGAGCCGGAGCGGCTGGACCACCGAGGCGGACATCCTCGAGGGGCAGCGGACCGACGCGGAATCCGTGCGCGAGGTCGTCACTGCTGGTGGCAGCACCCTCCTCGCTGTGGAGCGCGACGGCGAGGTGATCGCCTGCTGCCAGCTCGAACATCGCGGTGACGCTGCCTACTTCGGCATGTTCGCGGTCCGCCCCGGGCTGCAGGGCGCGGGCCTCGGCCGGCAGATCATCGCCGAGGCGGAGCGCGTCGCGCGCGAACGCTGGGGTGTGCGCGAGATGCAGATGACCGTGATCTCGGTCCGTGACGAGCTGATCGCCTGGTACGTGCGCCGCGGTTACCGCCGTACGGGAAAGCTGAGCCCCTTCCCGTACGGCGACGAGCGCGCCGGCCTCCCGCAGCGCGACGACCTCGTCTTCGAGCTGCTGGTGAAGGAACTGTCCTGACAGGACAGGCGCAGGAACTGCGCTAGGCCGTGAACCGGCCCGTGCGCCGGATCTCGGGGAAATCGGTGGTCGCGCCGTCCAGCTCGAGGGCGCGCACCAGCCGCAGATGGTCCTGGGTGTTCACCACCCAGCCGATCACCCGCAGCCCTTCGCCGTGCGCGTGCTCGACGGTCTCCAGGGTCAGCCTGCGGATGTTCAGCGCGAGGGAGGCGGCGCCCACCGCCTTCGCGCGGTCCACGACGTCCGCGCCCCAGCGGCCGGCGATGAGCACGGTGCGCACACCCGGCACCAGCGTGGCGATCTCGGCGATCGCGTCGTCGTGGAAGGACGACACCTCGACGCGGTGGACGAGATCGCGGCGGCGCAGCACCTCGGCGAGTGCCTGGGCCGCGGCCACGTCCTTGATCTCCGCCTGGAGCGGCGCCCGTACGGCGTCGAGCACCTCTTCGAAGACCGGTACCCGTTCGCCGTCGCCCGCGTCGAGCTCCCGCAGCTCGGCGAGGGTCTTGTCGGCGATCGGACCGCTTCCGCCGGTCGTACGGTCCACGTCGGCGTCGTGCATGACGACGAGGGCGCCGTCCTTGCTGAGATGCAGATCCAGTTCGATGGCGTCCATACCGGCCTGCTCGGCGCGGATGAAGGAACGCAGGGTGTTCTCCGGCTCGACGCCCATGACCCCGCGATGACCGATGGTGAGGAAAGTCAAGATTCTCTCGCTTTCGTCGACGGCGGCTCCCGCGCGCGGCGCATCCTGGCACCGGCGCGGCAAGTTCGCAGCCTAACGGCCCGCTTGCGCGATGGAACCGGTCACGCGCGGCCCGTTGGAGGGGTTCGCTCCGGCCTCCGGGGTCCCCGGGAAAAAACCGGTGATGAGCGCTGTGACAAGGGCGGCCGGGGTGCTCACGCGGTACGGCTCCGGGGCGAGGCGGGCCGGCCGGACGCGTCCGTCCTACCGGCGGCGGCCGTGCGCCGCGAGGCGCGTCACTCGCTCGTGGGCGCGTCCGTCCTGGATTGACGCGGCAGCGCCCGCGGCCGGCCGGCCGCGGGCGCGGGGGGCCGTGGGGGTGGGGGGCAGGCACGGTGGGGTCTGTCGGTAACCAACGCACAAAACCGAGCCGACCGCAAAACATTAGGTGAACAAGGGGTGGG
>NZ_JBSFUK010000036.1:40991-48624 GCF_053591755.1 Streptomyces sp. NPDC002926 | reverse complement strand
AGCAACAACGCGATCCGCTCACGAGCGGTCAGCTTGCCCTTGGCATGCTGCGCCTGGGTCGCACGCTCACTCGGCCCGCGCCGGGCCTGCTCGCGGAGCGACTGCAACCCGGCCACCCGCCCACGGGCATCGGTCGGACCCATGCCGTCCGAAGAAGAGGTCATCACCACTACGACAGTTCCCTTCCTTGTCGTCAGCGCGCCGCACGGAAGCGGAGAGTCCGCCACAGGCCGCGACTGCAAAGAGTAACAAACCGGAGATGCGGTTTGTAGATGTGGACTTCCAGGTACCGCTACATCGGCCTGAAGTCGCTACCGCAGCAAACCGTGACTAGTGCCAGCTGTGCGGCGCCCGGTACTCCGGCATACGGTCCCGGAGCCAGCTCTGCCCCTTCCCGAGGCGCCTCGCCACATCCTGCTTCTGGCGCGTTTCCGCTTCGGAGAGCAGCGAGAGCAACGTGACGGCGACCGCGGCCAGTTCCTCGTCGGTCGCTTGCCCGCGTTCCACGCGCAGCACCGTCTTCACGCTCATGAGATCGTCCATGCCAGCCTTCCTCGCCTTACGGCTACCGTCGGCGGCGCGGCTCAAGAGCCGCTCAGATCTGGCTTGAAAACCCGTCACGGACCGGTCCTGACCACCCAGGGGCCCGGAACGCAGAACTCCGCAGCCCGGACGCCGGACTGCGGAGTCACTCCCCGCCCCTCGGGGCGGCAGGAGGGGTCAGACCTTCGCCACTCCCCGGTCCACCGCCGTCCGGAGCAGGACGGGCAGCGTACGGTAGCCATTGATGATGAAGGAGCCCAGCCGCTCCAGGTCTTCGGCCGGAGTGGCGAGGGCCATCCCCGGGAAGTGCGTGAAGAGGGCGGGCAGCGCCACGGCCGCCTCGAGACGCGCAAGCGCGGCGCCCATGCAGTAGTGCACACCGTGCCCGAAGGCCAGATTGTCCCGCCGCCCGGCGCGGAGGACGTCGAACTCCTGGGCCGTATCGCCGTGCAGCTCCGGATCCTGACCGGAGGCGGCGAAGGAGATCATGATCGGATCCCCCTTCCCGATCACGATGCCGTCCAACTCGATGTCCTCCACCGCGAAGCGCATCGGTACGTAGGCGACGGGGGCCTCGACACGCAGCGTCTCGTCGATCACCGTGCCCCAGCCGACTCGGCCGGCCCGCACCTCCGCGAGCTGGTCCGGGTGGCTGAGCAGCCTGCCGACGGCGTTCATGAGCAGGTTGGCCGAGGTCTCCAGCCCTGCGCCGATAACGATGTTGAGGGTGTCCAGCAGCTCCTTGTCGGTGAGCCCTTCGCCGTCCTCGTCGCGGGCCCCGATCAGCGCGGAGGTCAGGTCGTCGCCGGGCACGGCCCGCTTGGCGGCCACCAGTTGGTCCAGCGTCCGGCAGACCGCCGTCTGTGCCGCGTGGACCTCTTCGGCCGAGGTCGAGGTGCTCAGAGTCACCGCGATGGCGCGGCCCAGCGGGCCCTTGGTCTCGTCGGGAACCCCGAACAGCTCGCAGATCGCCCGGATCGGAAGCGGGCCGGCGAATGTCTCGCGCAGATCGACGACCTGCCCGGCCGGCGTGGCAGCGAGGTCGTGCAGCAGCTCACCGGTGATTGCCTCGATGCGGGGCCGCTGGGCCTCGGTGCGCCGTGCGGTGAACGCCCCCGCCATCAGCCTGCGCAGCCGCGCATGTCGTTCGCCGTAGGCCGTCAGCATGTTCTCCGCCGAGACCCAGTGATAAAACGGCCAGCTCTCGGTTATCCGTCCCTCGATGAACGCGGGCCAGTGCAGCCGGGCGTTCTTGGAAACCCGAGGGTCCATCAGCAGACGCTTGATCGCGCTGTGCCGGGTGACGGCCCAGGCCGTCACCCCGCCCGGCAGTTCCACCTTCGCCGCCGGAGCCTCGGCCCGCAGTCGTGCGGTCTCGCCGGCGAGGTCCCGCCCCGAGCCGTCCAGCGCGTACGGGCAGGCAGTCGCGGTCTGTTCCATCAGTGCACCCCGTTCTGGTGGTGATTACGACGACGCGTTCCAAACACACATGCACATATGCATGTAGAGGACCGGAGTCCCCTCCCCCCACGGACGGTTCGCCGCAGGTCGATCACCGGAGCGATCAAAAGGCCGGTCCGGCAGTACCTGACACCTGTCGCCCAGGGCCCACGGCTCAGGCCGGTACGGCCCCTTCCTCCTCCTCGCGTTGCTTCATGGCCGCCTCGTACACCTTCGCCCCCCGGTTGACCGAGAAGTCCAGCTGGAGGAGCACCGCGGGCACCGTGATGGGTGTCATCAGGTTCCGGTAGAGGTCGGACATCCGTTCTTCCATGTCCTCGCGCCCGGTCATGATCTGTGACATCAGCTGGATCCCGGTGAATCCGCCGACGAACAGTTTGGCGGTGCTGTCGGTGTCGACGTGGGCAAGCAGTTCGCCCGCGGCCTTCGCCTCGTCGAAGAGATGCTTGCTGAGGTCCGTCCACTCCTGCAGCGGCACGCGCCGGTCCAGGCCGTCCTTGGGTGACCCGAGGTCCACGGTCAGCCGGACGCTGCCGCGCAGCATCGGGTCCCGCTTGAGCAGATACGAGAGCATCAAGGCCCGGTCCACGGCCTCCTGCAGCTTGTAGATCTGCTTCGGGATCGGCGGCACCGCGTCCACCTGCGCCGCGAGCACGCCTTGTGCGAGTTCCTCCTTGGACGCGAAGTGGAAGTAGAGGGCGCCCTTGGTCATGCCGGATCTCTGCAGGATCTCGGAGATCGTCGCCGCTTCGTAGCCGACCTCGTCGAACACGTCGGCCGCGGCCACAAGGATCGCCATCCGTGTCCGGATGGCTCGCTCCTGCCGTGTCACAGCACACCTCCGCATCGCGTCCCGCCGGCTGAGGGGACAGCAAAGAAACCGGCAGGTCCGTATCTTAATGGACCTTCGCGCTCCGCGACCGGCTCGGAACGCCCAGGGCCGACGCGACTCACGTGAGGCGTCGTCCGCCGATCGTCGACGATACCGGAATAATCTTGAGAAGAAAACCTTCCGCCCGGTTTTAAACGGACGCTCATCGTACGGCTCGCCGGGGGCCTCCGACAGGGCCCTACGCCGCCCTGAAGGCCTGTATCCGGAGGCCAATAGTCCGCCTGACGTGGAGCTCCTCCGCTCTGCGACTCTCTGGAAACTCTCCGAAGTGCCTTGAAAACAAAACCGGTTAGTACGTATCTTATGGCTCTGCGCGCTTCCCAACCTCACTCGACGTCCCTGCGGAGAAGTCCATGACCCTGCTGACGTTCCAGACGGAAGCCCCCACAAACATCGGGGCGAAGAAGAAGAGATCCGGCGCAATCCAGCCGGAAGACCTCTCCCGGCTCAGCCAGACGTCCGTCACCACCGGAGAGCTGACGGACCTGCTCTTCGACCGGGACGACCGGGCCCGGGTCCACGAGACCTGGCGCAAGCTCATATCGACCGAGGAGTTCTCCTACCGCCCCGGCCTGCTCCCGGCCGAGCGCACAAGCCTCTCCTACGACCGACTCCGGCTGCTCAACGGCGTCGTCGACTGCGCCGAGGAGCTGGCGTGCGACCCTCGCAGGCTCGCCAGCCTGCACGAGTGGACGGGAGTCGTCGACGGAGCGCTGGGCACCCTGGCCGGCATCCACTACAACCTCTTCATCGGCAGCCTGGTCGACCACAACTCCGGCAAGCGCCGCGACCTTTCGGACTTCACGTCACTTCGGCGTACGGGAACGTTCCTCTGTACTGAGCTGGGACACGGCAATGACGCCGCCGCGCTCCAGACGACGGCCGAACTCGACAGCCTCACCGGGGAGTTCGTCCTCCACACGCCCAACCCCGAAGCGCAGAAGTTCATGCCGAACACCAGCGTGATCGGCGGCCCCAAGAGCGCCGTGGTGGCTGCCCGCCTGCTGATCGGCGGCGAGGACCGGGGAGTCTTCCTCTTCCTGACCCCGCTCAGCGACCAGAACGGATACCTGCCCGGCATACGAATACGCACCCTGCCGGAACGCACCGGCAGCCCGGTCGACCACTGCCTCACCTCCTTCGACCATGTACGGCTGCCCAGGGAGGCTCTCCTGGAGGACGAGCACGGGCGCCTGGACGCGGACGGGGAGTTCAGCAGCAGTGTGGGCAACCCGCGCAAGCGTTTCCTGCACTCCATCGGCCGCGTCACCTCCGGCAAACTCTGCATGAGCGCCGCGGGCATCGGAGTGACCCGGGCCGCGCTGAGCATCGCGGTCCGCTACGCGCACCACCGGCGCATCAGCGGACCACGCACCGGCGAACGCGTACTGCTGACCGCCCACCGCAGCCATCACGGCAGGCTTCTCCACTCCCTCTCCACCGGCTACGCCATGACGTTCCTCCACCGCGCGGTGGTCGATCGCTGGACCGGGCACACCCCCGAGGACCAGGCGGAGGCCGAGCGCCTGGTGGCCATCGCGAAGGGCTGGATCACCTGGGAGGCCCGCTCGATCACCATCGAGTGCCGCGAACGGTGCGGCGCTCAGGGCCTGTTCCATGCCAACGGCATCGCCGAGTTCCCGCTCAACCTCGAGGGGGCGATCACCGCAGAGGGCGACAACCTCGCCGTCTGGGTGAAGGCCGCCGCCGAGATGGTCTTCGGACACCGGACGGACCGGCGCAGCTCGTTCGACGTACCCCTCGACGAACGGTCCCTGACCGACCTTCCCTTCCTGCGCAGCCTCCTCGCCGACATCGAGGGCATCTGGCAGACCAGGGCCCGTGCCGCCCTGCGGGTCGGACCGGTGGGCGATCCGCTCGGCCGATGGAACGCCGCTTCGGCCGCAGCCCTGGAAATGGTCTCGGCACACGCCCGCCTCCAGGCCGCCGACGCCTTCATCGAGGCGGCCGACCGGGCGCAGGACCCCGCGGCGCGCTCCCTGCTCGAGAATCTGTGCCGGCTGTTCCTCCTGCGGCAGCTCACCGAGCACACCGGTGACCTGCTCGCCGAGGACCATCTGGCGGTCCATCACATCCGCGGACTGCACGAGACCACCGACGCGATCATCGCCGAACTGGCGCCCCACATGATGACGCTCGTGGAGGCATTCGACCTGCCGGCCGAGTTCCTGACCGGCATCCCCATCGCCAACGGCGCCTATGTCGACCGCGTGGTCGACGACTTGGCCGTCGTAGAAGACCCCCTCGCGGCCTGAGCGCAGCCGGCCCCGGTGACGGCCACATCCGCTCACCGGCACCCCCCAGGCCATCCCAGGAAGCCGCTCCCCGGATCCGTTGGAGCCGTATCGCGCGGTCCACGAGGAACGCATCGTAGGCGCCCCGTGCCGCGCACACCCCCACAGCACTTTGACGGCATTCATGACCAGCGTGGAGTCCCCCCGCGAGTACGTCGGCAGCCGCCGCGCGCAGCTGCCGGACATACTCCGCAAGCGGCACCTCCAGCCCGGCGCACTGCGACCCGCTCGCCTCCGCTCACCTGCCTCGTCCCGCTCTCCACGTACGACACGGCCGCGCGGCATCCGCGAACCCGGCTGTGGGCGGCACACTCCGCGCCCACAGCCGGGTTCCCTCCCTGCGCGGTCGCATCACTGCCTGAAGAGTGATCCAGTAGCGGCGCTCGGCACCCTGGCCGCCGATGCGCATGTCCGTCAGGACACCACCGTTGCGCTCGATGCCGCGCGAACCACGCCTTCCGGCGCTGGCCGAATGCTGTAGCCGATGTGCCGCCCACGTCGAGCAGAAAGGCGATCAGGTAATGCCGCAGATCGACGGCTACCGGAAAGGTGTCGCCTCGACGATCCACCAGTGGGTGGCGTGCACTCGCGCATCCCATATGATCAGGCATTTTGCGTTTCCCGGAGCCTCGAGCAGGTGGCCGACGCCAGCAGGAGATTCGCCGCGGCCGACATGACTCTGCAGGAGTCGCCAGGACGTGCGGCACAGCCGCTTTCCAATAGGCCCGAAATGATTAATTTATCCATAAGTGGGATGATTCAACTACGTGCGGGAGCCGCACGGAGAGCCCGTCCCACAGAGGTAGGTAGGTCAGGACATGCCCAAGAACCCGAAGCCCTCCCACCCGTCCCACGGCGAAGGACCGAGCCGCCACCAGGGGACCGAGCAGCACGGCTGGGCGCCGGACGTCGACGCGACCGAACAGCAGGAGAATCCGAGCGCCCGCCGCTCCTTCCACCCCGACGAGCACGCCCCCGACCGCGGCCCCGGCCGCAAGGTGTCCAAGGAGGAGAAGTCCGGCGTCCCCGGCGACACGGTCAAGAGCGACAGCAAGCGGGGCGAGGAGTACGGCAAGGAATCCGAGGAGGGCATGCACGACACGGGCCGCAGGGGCAGATCCCAGCGCCCCAGCGGCACGAAGGACGCCTCGGCCTCCACCGGTGTGGACCCGCAGGACCCTCCCTCCAAGCGCCGCCCCGGCTGACGTCCGTCCCTCTGCCGGAGACCCCCGGCGGAGGCGAGGCCCTCACCGGACATGGGGCTGCATGGTGGTGCCGGTAACGGCAGGGTCAGATCCGCCAGGAGCGAATGCGATCGGCCGCGTCGTACGCATCGACCCGGCCCGACGCTATGTCACGGGCGAGGTCGATCAGCGTGCCGTATGGGGCATCGAGACCCTCGCCGGCAGCATCCATGTACGAGATGACGATCGCGGCGCCGAACAAGGCGTTGCGTGCCGGGAGGGGGCGAAGCCGAATGATGGAGTGCATGAGGGCGGCCGCGCGCCAGGCGTTGTCGACGGTTACACCGACCCTGGGCGTGTTGACGCGGTGGCGGCCGACGGCGGCCACCAGGCTGGAGAAGTCGTGGACCGTGGGGTGCTTCGGCATGACTTCCGCCTGACGCTCCAGGAGCCAGCGGATGTCGATGTGGAGCTCCACGATCAGGCGGCCCGTCCCGGTGCGTCATCAGGGAAGGCCGCGTCGAAGGCATCGCTGTGTTCGGCGATGAAGGAGCGGAATACGTCCGCGGCGCCTTCGAGGCGCGGGTCGCGGACCGCGTCGCGCGCGGCCTGCGTGATGAGCGCGGTCACTGTGGTGCTCTCGGCTTCAGCGCGCTCTTTGAGCAGTGCGTGCAGTTGGTCGTCGACTCGGATCGTCACTGACTTCGACATGCATCGACCGTACAGCAGGGCGTACAGCACGGGTACACCGCTGATCCGGCCGGCCGTACGCCGGCCCCTCACCGACTCCAGCTCCAGCTCCAGCTGGGCAAACTGGACTTCGATCAACTGCGGCGAGACCTGCGCGCGGGCCACCCCGAATTCCCGCGGAGCGAAAAGAGAAACACTCAAGAACGAATGCATGGAGGGTCTTCCCCAGGGCACACGAGGTCCTGGAGGTTGATAACTATGGTTCCCCTGCTACTCGTTCTTCTGCTCGCCCTGATTCTCTTCGGTGCCGGATTCGCATTGAAGGCTCTGTGGATCGTGGCGGTGATCGTGCTCGCCGTGTGGCTGCTCGGTTTCGTCATGCGCTCCGCCGGAACAGGAGGAAGTCGCGGCCGCTGGTACCGCTGGTAGCGGCACCGGTCCAGATTCGCCGGGGGGGGGCCCCAACATCATTTTGGGGGGCGCCCCCCGGCCGGCCGGGTTGGTCGGCCGAATATGTGGGGGGGGGGCGGGGGAGAGGCACAACCAGC
>NZ_JBSFUK010000036.1:0-40981 GCF_053591755.1 Streptomyces sp. NPDC002926 | reverse complement strand
GTTTGTGGTGGCGGGTGGTGGGTGTGTGGGTGTGGCGCCCGGGTCCCGCCGGCGGGGGCCCGCCATTACACTTGCTGGGCGGCGCCCCCCCGGCGCGCTGCATGTACTTCGCCGAATAGAGTTGCGGTGTGCACTGAGGAACGGACACAGACAGAAGGAATTCGTGTCCGGGAAATCTGCTGTCCCGCGCAGGAACCCCCGCCTCCTCCGCCGCAGCAGGTTTCCCACGCATTCTCCGATGCCGGAGCGTACCCGCAAATGCGCGCTCGCGGCTCTTCGACCAGCAGTCGCAAGACCGAGCGGATCGACCGAGGACGCCGGCAAGGCTGACGAGCACTCCGACGGGGTCTCGGCGCCATTCAACCGGCCGTCACACCGAGGTACGGCTCTTCGGGAAGCACGCTTCCGCGAGCCTCGACACCCACTCGTACGGCCGGTTCACGACGGGATGACTCACTCCCGGGGCCATGACGTGGTACGACGTTGGCTGCCGTCGCTGTCGGCGAACTCGCCGCCCACGCCGAGACAGCCGCCCATCCCGTCCGCCGCCCACTCGCCCACACCCAGCCTCGACGGCCGCCCCACCACCGGCAGGATCATCCCAGCACCCTCTCCATCCACCCCTTTCACCCTGCTCTCACGCGGCGGGAAACCAGAGCTCTGTCGGCGGAATCCGCACTTCCGGCGATCTTTGTCGGCGTTACTGCTCGTGGGCTAGTCTGTGACGAATTTGTCGTCTCCAAGGGCGGCGGATCGAAGCGTGGGACCGGGCATTCGCGATCTGTTCCTGATGGGCACTTCGCACCTCCGTGTACTGCTCTCGTAGCGACCGAGTTCGAGTGAGGTTGAGATGGCTGACACGACCGGATCACGGGCTGCGCAGGGCAGCAGGACTGCTCGCGGCGCCGCCAAGGTCGGTGAGCTGGAGCTGCGGCAGCTGCTGGCCGGACTGACCGCCGTCCGCGACGGAGATTTCGGTACCCGGCTGCCCGATGAAGCCGACGGCTTGCTCGGGGAGATCGCCACGGTCTTCAACGGCATGGTCGACCAACTCTCCCTGTTCACGTCCGAGGTGACCCGCGTGGCCCGCGAGGTGGGCACAGAGGGGACACTGGGCGGCCAGGCCGAAGTACCCGGTGTGTCCGGCACCTGGGCGGATCTCACCGACTCGGTGAACGCCATGGCAGGCAACCTCACCACGCAGGTACGGGACATCGCCCAGGTGGCCACAGCGGTGGCCAGGGGCGACCTGTCCCAGAAGATCGACGTCGATGCACGCGGCGAGATCCTGGAGTTGAAGGAGACCGTCAATACGATGGTCGACCAGCTCTCCGCGTTCGCCGACGAAGTCACCCGCATGGCACGCGAGGTCGGCAGTGAGGGCAGGCTCGGCGGGCAGGCACAGGTACCCGGCGTCGGTGGCGTCTGGAGGGATCTGACCGACTCGGTGAACTTCATGGCCGGCAACCTCACCAATCAGGTCCGCAACATCGCCCAAGTCACCACGGCGGTCGCCAAGGGCGACCTGTCCCAGAAGATCACCGTCGATGCCCGGGGCGAGATCCTCGAGCTGAAGAACACGATCAACACCATGGTCGACCAACTCTCCGCGTTCGCCGACGAAGTCACCCGCATGGCACGCGAGGTCGGTACAGAGGGCAGGCTCGGCGGACAGGCGGACGTCAAGGGGGTCTCCGGCACCTGGCGGGACCTGACCGACTCGGTGAACTTCATGGCGGGCAACCTCACCAATCAGGTGCGTTCGATTGCCCAGGTGGCCACTGCGGTGGCCAAGGGCGACCTGTCCCAGAAGATCAACGTCACCGCGCGCGGCGAGATCCTCGAGCTGAAGAACACGATCAACACCATGGTCGACCAACTCTCCGCGTTCGCCGACGAAGTCACCCGCGTCGCACGCGAGGTCGGCACGGAGGGCAGGCTCGGCGGACAGGCGGACGTCAAGGGGGTCTCCGGCACCTGGAAGGACCTGACCGAGTCCGTCAATGTGATGGGGGACAACCTCACGGCCCAGGTGCGTTCCATCGCTCAGGTCACGACCGCGGTGGCGCAGGGAGATCTGTCACAGAAGATCCGCGTTGATGCCCGGGGCGAGATCCTGGAGCTGAAGGACACCATCAACACGATGGTCGACCAGCTTTCCGCCTTTGCCGACGAAGTCACCCGCGTCGCACGCGAGGTCGGCACGGAGGGCAATCTTGGGGGCCAGGCGACCGTGCGCGGTGTGTCGGGCACCTGGAAGGACCTCACCGACAATGTCAACGTCATGGCCTCCAATCTGACGGGCCAGGTACGGTCCATCGCCCAGGTGGCCACTGCCGTAGCGCGCGGTGACCTGTCGCAGAAGATCACCGTTGAGGCCAAGGGCGAGGTGGCCGCGCTCGCCGGGGTGATCAACACCATGGTCGACACGTTGTCGGCGTTCGCGGACGAGGTCACCCGCGTCGCCCGGGAAGTAGGCACCGAGGGCATCCTCGGCGGCCAGGCGCACGTCCCCAACGTGGCCGGGACCTGGAAGGACCTGACGGACAACGTCAACTCGATGGCGAACAACCTGACCGGCCAGGTACGCAACATCGCCCTGGTGACCACCGCCGTCGCCAATGGTGACCTGTCGAAGAAGATCGACGTCGACGCCCGCGGTGAAATCCTCGAGCTCAAAACCACCATCAACACCATGGTCGACCAGTTGTCGTCCTTCGCGGCCGAAGTGACCCGCGTCGCCCGGGAGGTCGGCAGCGAGGGGCGGCTCGGGGGCCAGGCCGAGGTCGAAGGCGTTTCGGGTATGTGGAAGCGCCTCACGGAGAACGTCAACGAGCTGGCGGGCAACCTCACGCGGCAGGTACGGGCCATCGCCGAGGTCACCAGCGCTGTGGCGGAGGGCGATCTGACCCGCTCCATCACGGTGGACGCCTCCGGCGAGGTCGCCGAACTCAAGGACAACATCAACTCGATGGTGGGGTCGCTGCGGGAAACGACCCGGGCCAATCATGAGCAGGACTGGCTGAAGACAAATCTGGCGCGCATCTCCGCGTTGATGCAAGGCCATCGCGATCTCGCGGTCGTGGCCGAGAACATCATGGATGAGCTGACCCCTCTGGTGGAGGCTCAGTACGGAGCCTTCTATCTCGCCGTCGACGGTGACCAGGGGGTGGAACTGACGCTTGTCGGCTCCTACGGCCGCCCCGCGGGATCCGCCGGGGACACCCGGTTCAAGCTGGGCGAATCCCTGGTCGGCCAAGCCGCGCGCAGCCGACGCGTCATCGCGTCCGACAAAGTACCGGGCAACTACGCCACCCTGTCGTCAGGTCTTGGCCGGACGACGCCAGGCAGCTTGATCGTGCTGCCCATCCTCGTCGAGGACCAGGTCCTCGGTGTCATCGAGCTCGCTTCCTTCACCTCCTTCGCGCCCGTTCACCGCGACTTCCTCGAACGGCTCATGGGAACCGTGGGAGTCAACGTCAGCACCATCGTCGCCAACGCCCGCACCGACGAGCTGCTCGGCGAGTCGCAGCGCCTGGCGGGCGAGCTTCAGGCGCGCTCCGAGGAACTGCAGGTGCAGCAGGAGGAGTTGCAGAGGTCCAACGCCGAGCTGGAGGAGAAGGCCGCGCTGCTGGCCGCGCAGAACAGCGACATCGAGGCCAAGAACCTGGAGATCGAACAGGCCCGCGGCGAGCTGGAGGCCCGGGCCCAGCAGCTCTCCCTGGCGTCGAAGTACAAGTCGGAGTTCCTGGCCAACATGAGCCACGAGCTGCGGACCCCGTTGAACAGTCTCCTCATCCTCGCGCAGCTTCTGTCACAGAACCCCACGCGAAACCTCACCCCCAAGCAGGTGGAGTACGCGGGCATCATCCACTCCGCCGGCTCCGATCTGCTGCAGTTGATCAACGACATCCTGGATCTGTCGAAGGTCGAGGCGGGCAAGATGGACATCAATCCGGAAAGAGTTCCGCTGCGCCGGCTCCTGGAGTATGTCGAGGCCACATTCCAGCCGCTCACCACGCAAAAGAGCCTGGGCTTCACGATCACCATTGCCCCTGGAGCGCCGACCGAACTGCTCACCGACGACGCGCGGTTGCGTCAGGTATTGCGCAATCTGCTGTCCAACGCGGTCAAGTTCACCGAACGCGGCAGCGTCGAGCTGCGGATCGAGCCTGCTGCGGACAGTGAACTGCCGCAGACCATGCGCGGAGCCGGGCCCACCGTGGCGTTCCGCGTCAAGGACTCCGGAATCGGCATCGCCGAGCAGCAGCTGGAATCCATCTTCGGCGCCTTCCAGCAAGCAGACGGCACCACCAGCCGAAACTACGGCGGAACCGGGCTGGGTCTGTCCATCAGCAGGGAGATCGCCCATCTGCTCGGCGGTGCGGTCACCGCTGAGAGCGCGCTGGGCAAGGGAAGCACCTTCACCCTTTATCTGCCCGCATGGCGCGCGGACCTCGAAGACCGTGCCGCAGCGAAGCGGAGCGTCGAAATCGGCGGCAGTGAAACGGCTCCCGACGGCACCCTTCGTCCCGCCGCTCCGCTCGCCCTTCAAGCGTTCCCGCGTCAGCGACGCCTTCTGGTGATCGAGGACCGGCCTCGTGGCCTCATGACGCTGGTCGCCGAGAGCACCGTCGCCGAGTTCACCGACAGCCGCGACCTGACCGACCCGCGTGCCTCAGTGGAAGTCATCAGCGCCCTCGGCGCTCAGGAAGCGGCCTCCGCACTCGCCGCGGAATCCTGCCACTGCGTCGTGCTGGACCTCGACATGCCCGACGGCGAGGCACTCCGATTCCTGGACGCCATGGACGGCGACGCGGGTCTGCGCAGCGTTCCCGTCCTGGCCCACAACAACCGCCGCCTGGATCCGACACACGAACGGAAACTACAGAGCCGCGCGGAGACCAAACCGCTGGAGCTGCTCTCCAGCCTGGACGAACTCCGGGAACGCATCGCACTGCACCTCTCCGCCGAACAGCCGGGCGACGTCCTGCCACTCATGCGACCCGAAGAAGCCGCACCCGCCTCGCCCCGCGACACCGACGAAACCCTGACCGGGCGCACCGTGCTCGTCGTCGATGACGACGCCCGTAACCTGTACGCCCTCAGCGGCATCCTGGAACTCCACGGCATCAACGTTCTGCACGCCGAGAACGGCCGCAAGGGCATCGACACCCTCTCCGAGAACCCGGGCATCGACCTGATCCTCATGGACGTGATGATGCCGGAGATGGACGGCTATGCCGCCACTGCCGAGATTCGGCGGATGCCTGCCCACCGCGCTCTGCCCATCATCGCGGTGACGGCCAAGGCCATGCCTGGTGACCGCGAGAAGTGCCTGGCCGCGGGAGCCAGCGACTACGTCACCAAACCATTGGACGCCGACGACCTCATCGCGTGCGTCCGCCGCTGGGTGAACGCGTAGCCGACCCCGCCCCTGCCACACTTCGTGCGTCAACCATCCGTTGAGGAGCAGCAGTACGGTGAACACCGCCCAGCCGTCCGAAGAGCCCGTCCAGGATGACGGGCCGCTGGGAGTTGCCTCCGACAGCCGGTACCCCGGCGGCAACGGCGTGCCCGAGTTCTACCGGTCGGAAGACGGCACCAAGGACGGGATGGGCTCCGGGGGTTCCGCGATCCCGGAGCGCGCACCGGCCGGGGCCACCGGTGACCCAGCCGGTGTATCGGCGGTCGGCCGCCTGGCCGCGACGGTGGAACGCCTCCGCCGTGAAGTCCAAGCAGCCCATGCCGCGGCTGACGGCCGCGCCTTGATCGAGCTCGCCAAAGGCGTCCTGATCGAGCGGTTCCACTGCGGCCCGACCGAGGCAGCCGGGCACCTCGCCGGGCTGTCCGAACAAGCGGGCATGTCGCAGCTGGAGCTGGCTGCCAACATCATCAATCAGTCCGCACATGACAGTTTCACCGAAGCAGCCCGGGAGTTCGTTTCTCGGACCACCAGTGCCGGTGAGAGGTCCGACGGGGCGAGCCGCTCTGTCGCGGTGCGGCTGCGCGCGGCCGAGAGCGGCGCGCTGGCCGCGGACGACACGCAGGCCGTGGCCGAGTCCCTGTTGCAGCACGCACTCACTCCGCTGGGTGCCACCGCGGTCGCCATCTGGGTCGCAGGACATGACGCGTCTCTCACGCTCGCCGGCAACGCCGGGTTCGCCACGGAGGAAAGTGGGCGCTGGCGTTACGTACCGCCCGGTGTGGAGACCGTGGCCCGCCGGGCGCTGACCGAACGCCGGACCGTGTGGTTCGAGGCACTCGCCGATGCGGGCCTTCCGTCCATCGGCGACCATCAGGCGTCCGGTGGCGGTCGAGTGGCCGTACCAGCCGGCACCGGCGGCCGGATCATCGGAGTCCTGGAGATCTGCTGGCCCCACCGCCTGACGCCGCAGCCGCCTCAGATCCAGCGTCAGGTGGAAGCCCTCGCTGAACTCTGCGCCCACACACTGGAAACGCACTCGTCGGCGGCCGTTGGTTCCCCAGGCGCACCCAACGCGCTGAAACGAGACCTCGCCGAACTGGTCGACCTCGTCGACGGCCTCTACGACCCCGCTTTGGTACTACTGCCTCACCTGGACGCCGACGGACACCTCACCGACTTCCGCATCCATCACACGAACCGCCACTTCGTCGATCCGGCAGGGCGACCGCGTAGCGCCGTCAGCGGAGCGATGCTTCTGGAGGCCTACCCCACGGCCGCCGGCGGGAGTGAACTGTTCGACAAGGTGGAGCGGGTGCATGCCACCGGCGAACCCTTCCACACCCAGCGGATGACGCTCACCGCGCTGGTCGATCAGGTGCCGCTCGAAGCTGTCGCCGATATCAGTATCAGCAGACATGGCGGCGCCGTACTGCTCATCTGGCGGATAGAGGACGAAGCGGGCCGCCTCGCCAGCCTGTTGCAGCACGCCCAGCGCCTGGGCCGCATCGGTGGGTTCGAGGAGAACACCACAACCGGCAAAATCACCTGGAACAAACAGCTGCACAGCCTCCACGGCCTTCCACCCACCGCCGCACCCATCCCCTTGGAACAGCTGCCCGCGCACGCCCACCCCGACGACGCTGTCGCCATAGGCCGCTTTCTGCGCACCCTGCTTCAGCGCCGGAGACCCGCTTCCACCGCCTTCCGGCTCCAACGCCCCGACGGCGTCACGCGGCACGTCCGCGTCGTCGCGGAGCCGGTTCTCGACGCGGACGCCCGGCTGCTGGCTGTACGAGGTGCCTTCCAGGACATCTCCTCGCAGCACTGGACCGAAGTGGCACTGGCAGCGACACGGGACCAACTCGCCCACACAGAACAGGAGTCGGCCGAGCGCAACCGCCTGGCCCTGCAACTCCAGCACGCCATCATGCCGCCGGCCCGGGGCCCGCTCGATGCACCTGGGCTCAGCATCGGAGTGCGCTACCGGCCTGCGGAGACCGAGCACCTGGTCGGCGGCGACTGGTACGACGCTTTCGTCCTGCCGTCCAAGCAGGTCCTCGTATGCGTCGGGGACATCGCGGGCCACGGCATCGAGGCTGCGACCAGCATGATCGTCCTCCGCAACGCCCTGCGTGGCCTGGCTGTCACCGGCGCGGGCCCGGCGCAGCTCCTGACCTGGCTCAACATCGTGGCTCACCACCTGACCGAGCCGGTCACCGCCACTGCGGTCTGCGGTCTCTACGATCCCAGCAGCCGCATCCTGCGCTGGGCCCGCGCCGGCCACCTGCCGCCCGTCCTGGTGAGCGAGCGGCAGACCACGAAACTGCCGCTGATCCGCGGCATGCTGCTCGGCGCCGTCGCACAGGCGGATTACGAGGAAGGCGACGTACGACTGGAGGAGGGCGACACGTTGCTGATGTACACCGACGGGCTCGTCGAGAGAAAGGACTCCTCCCTCCAGGACTCACTCCAGCATCTGATCGCCACCGCGAGCATTCCCTCCCAGTCACTGGAACAACGACTGGACCGGCTGCTCACTCACAGCAAGGCCGACACCGACGACGACACATGCGTCGTCGGCCTCCAGGTGGAGTGAAGGCTGCTCCCACCGTGCGGCTGGGGCGGCGTACCGATACGGACTCCAGGGTCGGCTCACGAGGCCGGGAGTACGACGCGATCACCGGATCCGGCCTCTGGGCACCGCCGCGACCTCAACGGGTACAGTCATCGCGCCCTCGGTCGGTGGTTCGCCGCCACCTTCCTCCTCATGCGGATCAGCAAGGTGAGATGACAATGACCGTGCAGGAGCCGCCGGACCTGACTCAGTACAGACAGGCCCCCTCGACAACCGCCACGCAGGGCGCCGCGCGAATACGCCGTCGGCTCGAGCGGCTGATCGGGGTCGCCGCGACAGAGGGCAACGAGCTGATCCCCTTGCGCAATGGGGATGAGATCTTCGCAGCGATGCTGGACGGCATCCGTTCCGCGGAACACACAGTGGACATGATGACCTTTGTCTACTGGCGCGGTGACATAGCCCGACAGTTCGCGGAGGCACTGGCCGAGCGCTGCCGCGACGGTGTGCGTGTGCGGCTGCTGCTGGACGGGTTCGGCAGCCGCCTGATCGCGAAGGATCAGCTGGAGATGATGGAGCGGGCCGGCGTGCAGGTGGCGTGGTTCCGTAAGCCGCTCCGCCTCTCCCCTCTCAAGCAGAATCACCGCTGCCATCGCAAGGTCCTCGTCATCGATGAGCACACTGCCTTTACCGGCGGGGTGGGCATCGCCGAGGAATGGTGTGGCAATGCCCGCAACGAGAACGAATGGCGCGACACCCATGTGCAGGTCCGTGGCCCGGCGGTGGACGGTATCGCCGCGGCTTTCGCCCAGAACTGGGCCGAGTGCCACGACGAACTCTTCGACGACCACGACCGTTTTATCGACCACCGCCCACACGGCAACGCCGTTGTACAGGTGGTGCGCGGTTCCGCCAGCTTCGGCTGGCAGGACATGCAGACCCTGATGAGGGTCATGCTGGAATCCGCCGAGGAGCGGGTGCGTCTGGCCACCGCCTACTTCGCGCCGGACGCCTTCTTCATCGAGCTGTTGTGCGCGACCGCACGGCGCGGCGTGGAAGTGGAGATCCTCTTGCCGGGCCCGCATACCGACAAACGGGTCTGCAAGCTGGCCGGCCAGCACTATTACGAAGCTCTCACCGCCTGTGGCGTCAAAATCTTCCAGTACCAGCCGACGATGATGCACGTGAAGGTGATCACCGTCGACCGGATTGCCGCACTGATCGGATCGACGAACTTCAACCGCCGCTCCCTCGACCACGACGAAGAAGTCATGCTCGCCGTCCTGGACGAGACGTTCGCCGCCGTTCTGGACCGCCACTTCGACGAAGATCTCGCAGTGAGCGAGCGGATCAAGGCCGGCCGCTGGACGCGACGTTCGCTCACGCAGCGCGCCCGGGAGGCCGCGGTCATTCCCTTCCGCCGTTTCCTGTGATCCCGGGCGCCGGAAGGCGACACCCGGAACTTCATTGTTGAAAGGGCGAGAACGGGGTAGCCGATGCCGCGGGGCTCTCCGTAGAGCCGCCGCCCACTCGCTCCCCCGGCAGCCTTCGGCGGTAACGGCGAGCTTCACGCCCCATGGCTCAGGGCAGCCGTTCAGTCGGCGCAGGTATTGCTGGGGTGGAGGAGGGGCTGTATGGGGACCGTGGTGCACGTGCCGCAGACGCGGGACATGCTCGGAGAAGAACTCTCGGGCGACGAAGCGTTCACCTCGCTGCGCCGCTACGGCGGACGCAAGCTCTTCATCGATGCCTTCTCACGTTTCCGCTACGCGGACGGTTTCAGCTTCGCACGGTCTCTGGCCTTTCAGGTCGTCGTGGGCATGGTGCCCTTCACGATCGCTCTCGTCGGGGTGGCGACGACCGTGCACACCGAGAGTCTGAGCCGAGTGATCGAATTGACGGTCGGCAGGATCGTGCCGGGCGCCAGTGCCGAGCTGGTGCAGGGGGCCCTGAGAGACACGCGACGCAGCGCCGAGGCGGACGCCGCCGGTGCACTGGCGATGTGGTTGGGGCTCGGTTTCGCCATGCTCAATCTCGCCTCTGCGATGGGGCAGATCGAGCGTGGCTGCAACCGTATCTACGGCATCGAGCGCGACCGGCCTTTCCTGAGGAAATACAGTCGGGGGCTGCTGCTGGCCGCGGGGGGAGGGCTTCCTCTGGTGGTTGGCTTCCTCGTACTCGTCGCGGGCGAGGCGGTCGGGGACTCTGTGGTGGAGTCCCTGGGCTGGTCCCGATCCTGGCTCGACTGGTGGGGGCCGCTGGAAATACCCCTCGGTGTGCTGCTCGCAGGAGTGGCCTCTGCCGTGATCTTCCGCTGGTCCCCGCGCCGCGATCAACCCGGCTACACCTGGCTTGCCTTCGGAACCACCGTTCACCTGCTCCTGTGGGTCGGTACCACCTGGCTTCTCGCCTTCTATGTCGCCAAGAGCGGGTCGTTCGGCGCGGTGTACGGGCCCCTGACGGCATTTGTCGCGCTGCTGCTCTGGGCGAACCTGACCGGTATTGCCCTGTTTCTGGGCATCGCCTTCGCCGCCCAGCTGGAGGCGGCCAGAGCCGGCATCGTCGACCCCGTACACCCCGATCCCGGGCCGGGCTCCTGAGCCGTCACACGTCCGGTGGGCGCGAAGGCATGGGGACCGCAAGTCCAGTACATACAGGGTGCCTTCCCGCTGAGCACACGCATGGCTACATGCGGCGCACACAGAAACAGGTTTGGCGCGGAGGAGCGCGGTCAGGCGAACACCAAGCACCTGTTGTCGAGTGCAGCTTGGATGTGAATTGCTGTGGCCAAGAACCAGAGAGCCGAAGCGCCTTCCCAGCCCTCATGGGCAACCTGAGCGCCGCCGCAGCCGCGCGTGGCCGCCAACCAGTGCCGCTCTCGGCGAGTCGGCAAGACCATACTCAAGGAGCGCTGGAGTGTGTCTACTGATGAAGTGACAAGTCGCCTTTCCCCGGGATCGCCTGTGCCGCGCAGCCCGGCAGAGGCGCGCAGGGAAGTCGAATTCCTGCTGCATGAGCTCTTCTGCCTGCCCGAATCGGAGCGCGATGACGACGTTCTGGCAGACACGCTGCTGGTCACTTCGGAGCTCGTGACGAATGCCCTCCTGCACGGCGGCGGCATCACGGACTTCGAGGCCGAGCTGACCCGGGAAGGGCTACGCGTAAGCGTGAGTGACCGCAGCGACCAGGTGCCGACGGCCCCGGAACGCACCGACGCCCGCGGCATGATCAGGGTCGGAGGTCACGGCTGGCGCGTGATCTGCCGCCTCGCGCGCAGCATCGCCATCACGCATCGCGTCGGCGGGGGAAAATGCGTCAGCGCACTGGTACCGCTGGCCTGAGGACGACCGGAGCCTCCCACCGCAGCGAGTTTCCGTAGCGCCGGCTGTGAAGGGCTCCGGCTTCAGCAGGCGGCGCTACGTCTCGTCCAGTGTTCGGCTCACCGGCGCGCCGCCTGCTGGAGCACGGAGGAGCCCTCAGCTCTCGGATGCTCCATCGCGCGCCTGCGCACCGCTCCTGTTCGGGACTCGCGGTGGCGGGCCCGCACTCGCCACTCCTGTCGCATGAGGTCCGTCCTGCGGGGCAGCTGCGAGCGTTGCGGACTTGGCCCCCTCGCCGTCCGAAGGCGCCGGGATCATGGCGCGGGCAGCGTCCGCTTTTGTCTCCTGCGCCTGCGTCCACTCCGCGAACCACCACACACCCGCCACCACGCACGACCACGAGAAGCCGGCCGCCACCGCGGTCGGCCACGCAGCCCCCTCCACCCACCGCTCCACAGCCGCCAGCACAACCCAGCCGCTCAGCAGAACGCCCCCAACCCGTACACGTCGATGCTTGAACATGTCGTGCGGCTACCCGACACGGTAACGATCACGCAGGCATGATCAGGACGACTCAGGGATCGCTCCTTCCCGAGCAGCGATTCGTCGGGCGGGGCGAAGCCCCGTTGCACCGCCAGGCGCCCCCAAGCGCGGAACCGCGGAGTGCCCGGGGGCGGTCGAGCGGAATGATGTGGCCGCAATCCTCGATGACGTGGCCGACCAGATCGTCGGCGAAGGGCCGTAGCTGCTGTTCGAGTGCCGTGCCGACGGGGCGGGCGCCGACCGCCATGGTGGGCCCGGTGAGCCGGCCCGAATCGACGGCCTCCCGGACCTGCTGTGCGCTGGTGGGCAGGGCGCGGTAGTACGAGAACGCGCAGCGCAGGGCGTCGCTCCCCGCGTAGGCGCTGACGAATGCGTCGCGGATACCGGGGCGCGCACCCCGGCCGAGGGTGCCGGAGTCGAGGAACCGGTTGATGTACTCGGCCTCGTGGCCCCTCAGCACGACCTCCGCCAGTCCGGGCTCCGCGTGGAAGCCGAACCACCACGGTGCCCCGTTCGCGAGGAGGGCCTCGGCGCCCGGCAGCGATTCCATGACCACCAGCCGGCGCACAAGACCGGGGCGCCGCATGGCGAGGAGAATGGACGTCAATGCCGGTCAAAATGCCGGCCGAGGCATCCCCGGGCGAGGTCCGCTTGGCGGAGCCGCAACGGAGGATGCCCGGTGTCCCGCAGAAGATGCTGTCGGTGACCCTGCGGAGCCTCACCCGTGACGGCTTGGTCGGCCGCCGGGTGGAGCCGACGGTTCCGCCGCGCGTCCACTACCGGCTCACCGAACTCGGCCTGTCGCTGGAGGTCCCGCTCGCCATGGTCCGGGCATGGGCCGAAGAGCACATGGTCGAGATCGACCGCGCCCATCAGCTCAGCCAAGGCATGCCGCGGACAACTGATCAGTCGATTCGCCCGATGGGGTACGGGCCTGCCCTTGCGGGGCAGGCCCGGCACCCGCTGAAGCCCCGCCTGGCGGAACCGTGTCCGCACCATCGTGCGGGCAGAGAGATCATCGCGATCACCATCGAGGCGCGGGCCGCCGGCGGGGCTACAGACGACCGCCGGTCAGGCGCGAGAGGGGTCCGCGCCGCCGAAGGCCCGCGCGGCGGCCCACGGCGTAGGAGGATGCCACCACGATGCCCACCCCCGCGCCCGCACCTGCCGCAATGACCTTCCGGGCCTTGACGAGCGTGTAGACCGTGCCGAGCTTGCCCACGGTCTGCTCGGCCGCGGATCCGACGGTCCGCTGAACCGTCCTGGCCGCCGTCCTGGACTTCTCGGCCGCCGCTCCACCGAAACCGGCAAGCGCCTCCTTGCCACCCTGGGCGGCGGACCGGGTTGCCTCCTTGGCATCCTTCGCCGCGGTGGCGGAGGAATGCGCGGAGGCCTTGGCCGCCTGTGAGGGTGCCTTGGCACCCTCGGTCACGGCGGTCTTTGCCGACCGGGAAGTCCCGGCCCTCGACGTCGAGTTATTGGTCTTGTTGGATTCAGTCATGGTGACCGGGTAACCGGTCACTCCGATGGCAAACAGAATCGGCCGACACCCCGTACAGGGCCGCCCCCACTTCTGCCTCAGGCAGCCCCTTACCGTGCCGGGGCGGCGGCCTCGGTTGCTTCGGCGGCGAGTTGACGTCGACCACCTCGAGATCGAGGCCAGTTTCGCGCCACGCATGCAAGGGACCCGAGCTCGGAGCCCGGGTCCCTTACCCGCCTACCCGTGGGGGACGGTATGCACGCACGCGACGCCTGTTCAACGCGAGCAGGCAGGGAGGGTCACGGCGCCCAGGAACGTTCACAGCGCGCGGAAGCGCTGCGAACGCGGCCCCGTCCCGGTGCGTCGCGCCCTACTTGCGGTGGACCTGCTCCGCCTGCGGCCCCTTGGGGCCCTGCGTGACGTCGTATTCGACCTTGTCGCCTTCCTGCAGCTCCTTGAAGCCGGTGGACTGGATGGCGGAGAAGTGGACGAACACGTCCGGGCCGCCGTCGTCCTGCTGGATGAAGCCGAAGCCCTTGTCGGCGTTGAACCACTTAACCGTGCCTGTTGCCATCGAGCGATCCCTTGTCCCATGCCACGGCGCCGCCTCATCGGCACCGACCGCAGCCCATCGCGACTGCGACTCCTGAAGCTTGTCACCCCGGGCGGCTTTCGCCGGTGAACCCGGCCATGTCGCCTGCCAGTACATCGCCAACGGCGTCCGAAACTCGGGGGCAGAACCATTCCCGCACGTCGCACTCGCGTCAGCCGCGCGGTGGCGGTGGAGCGGGCGCGGTGCCGGGCAAGCAGGGGCGTTCGTGAGGACTGCGCGCGCCGCAGGAAGACCGAATCAGTCATCGGCAGGCTGCCTTGGGGACCGTGCGAACTGCGCAGATAGCGGTGGGTGATTCTCCGAGATGCGCGGGTGCGCGGACGCTGTTTCGCTGGTTTGGCCCGCTGTCCCCCGTATCCAAGGAGTGATCATGAGCGTTTCAGGCGAGCCTGGCGGTCGCGCCGAGCAGATGCGCGCGCAGGCACAGGAGATAGAAAAGGCCGCGGAGCGCGCCACTGACCCCGAGGAGCGTCAGCGGCTCAAGGACAGGGCTCGCCGGCTCAGGGAGCAGAGCGAGCAGGCAAGCAGCATGGGCAGCGGGGACATACACCCGCCGAAGTAGTGCCCACCACGCAAGGCGCCGGCCGGTGGCTTCTCCCAGCGCGGGAGGCCGCCGGCCGGTCGCTTACGTCTTCCGCCCCATGCTCACGACGATCAGCCTGTGGAGGGGCCGAGAAGGTCAGCGACGTGCCGGTTGGGCAGCGGGGCACGCTCGGGGCGTCCACCCCGGCGACCGACACATTGAGCGGATGCTTGTCAAGTTTGCTGCTCTGAGTTATATAAGTGGTGTCGACTCATGCGCATCCCGTATCCGGGATTCGAAACCCTCCCGCCCACTCGCCGTGATCAACCTCGCAATCATGGGCATGCCCTCTGCCCGGACCCGTGCAAGGGGCCGGGCAGAGGACCTTTCAGGTTTGTGGTGGGCGTGTGAGCATTCCGGCTCCATTGTCGCGCCGCATGGTTGCCGTTTCTTCACAGACCTGAAGTCGCATGAATTCGGTCAGAGGCGACGTATCCGTGTGGCTATGCCGTGCCCGATCAACAGGTAGACCGCGGCGGCCAGTCCGTAATTAAGGAGGACGCGAATCCCGTCTGTGTCCATCGTGAAAATGTCCTGTGACCACCAGGCCAGCCAGTCCGCTACGCCTTCCACGAACTCTACGAAGACGTTCGACTGGTTGGCTTCGAGCAGGTAGAGCACGATCCACAGGCCCAGGAACGCTGCGGCGATGTCTGCCATCGTGTGGATGACCAGGGCGGACCGCCGTGCGGCGGAGCCGTCCCCGTCGCGTGCGTAGCTGTGGTGGCCGCCGTGATTGCGGTCGTATTGCTGGTTTTCCGGCCGGGGTTCGGTGTTACTCACTGGAGTCCCAATCTGACGCGTACGCCGCCTCGACGGTACGGAAGTGCGGCCACCGCAGGGCGTCGACTTTCCCCACAGGAGAAATCCCGACCGGCCGCATACGGACCGCTGTCCGCGGCCCTGATTGGAACTGCGCCGCACACGCACGGCGCGTTACACGGTCACCGCGATACGCCCGATATCGACGACTACGAGAATTCCTCAACAGCAGCGTCACCTGTCGGTGCGAGGCGCGTTCGTGCAGCGCGGTGACCGGAGCCGGGCGGCTATTTCACCGCGGTCAGCGTCGCGTAGACGACGACGTTGCCCCGGTAGCCGGTGCGCTTGGCGTAACCGCCGCCGCAGGTGATCACGCGCAGTTCGGGCAGATCGGAGCTGCCGTAGACCTTCTCGTTCGGAAACTTCTTCTTGTCGTAGACCTCTACCGCGTCAACGGTGAACACGGCCACGCGCCGGTCTGCCCGTTTGATCTCGATGGTGTCGCCCTTGACCACGGCACCGAGGTCGTGGAAGACACCGGGGCCGGTGGGCGTGTCCACGTGCCCGGCGGTGACGGCTGTGCCTCGCGACCCGGGAGCCGCACCGCCGCCGTACCAGCCGGCGAGGCTGGGGTTTTTGGCGGGCGGCGGGCGTAGCGTCCCTGCCGCGTCGAGGTTCAGCCTTGCCATGGGGGCGTCCACACCGATGGCGGGGATCCGCAGCCGGACCGGATCCGATCGGGGCAGCGGCCGGACGGTGTGGAGAGCGGCTGAAAGCTTGCCGCGGGCAGCGGGGCGTACAGAGGTGGAGAAGGCCTGGGCAGCGGACGGCTGCGGTGGCTGCGCGTCGCCTGTCGCGCTGATCACCAGCACGCTACCGGCCATCAGCGCGCAAGCCAGAAACTTGAGGGACGGGGTGGACGAGTGTGGGGAGGCCCTGGTCTTGCGTCCTGTTTGCATCGCGATTGCGCCTCCGCTTCGCGGCGGGGTGGGGTGGGCCCTCGCGGCCCCCGGACCGATGCGTGGCCGGGGGCCGGTGTGGTGGGCTGTCAGGTTCGGTCGCCGCTCAAGCGGCGCCGCCTCCTCACCACGCCCCCGGCGGCAGCCCCGGCGAGCAGCACACCGAGCAGGGCGAACTGCGTACCCCTGCCGCCGGCCGGCCCGAAGCCGGCATCGACCGCGCCGCTCGGCTGGTGGCCGGCGACCTGGTAGGTATCCGTGACCTTGGTGCGCGGTGGGCACTTCACGGTGACTGTGTCGCTACCGGGCTCCGTATCTTCCGGTACCTGGAACTCGCCGGCGAGCACACCCGCCCTCTCACCTTTGAAGAGGTGGAACGCCCCTCCCGCCTCCGACTCTCCCTTGCCGTAGGTCACGTCCGGGCCGCAGGCCGTGGTTCTGACAGTGACCGTGGAGCCCGGGGATGCGTCCCCCGGGCCGATGTCGAGGTCCGGGTCACCGGCGGCGACAGCGGCCGAGGCCGACAGACCAAGGGCAGCGATAACCAGGCCGATACTTACTCCAACACGTGTGTTGCGCACGAGGATCCTCCAACGGAGCAGTGTCCGGCCTGTCTGCGCGGCGCCTCTGCTGTGCTCCGCTCATGAGGCAACCGACAGTCCGTCAGCTCCGCAACATGACGCATCGACAGGTGCGTCACCCAGGCAGGCGTAGCGACTGCTCTCGCTTGATCATTTACGCAGGTCACCGGAGCGGGGACCGTCACGGCGGAAGAAACACCAGAAGGACGGCGAACGGGCTACTGATGCCTCGTGAGGTCTGCCGGCCTTGGCTGGTCGGGAGCGCGGTGGAGCGATGAGCTCGAGAAGGGTGGAACAGCTCCGAGGCGAGCGTCGGAGCTCGTTGCCGACCCGCCGGCCCTGCCGCGCTGTCGTGCACCCACCACGGTCCCCGGCCCGCACGGTCGTGGTGCGGGAGGGCGCCGCCCCGTCGTCGTCGCCGGGTCCGGGCTGTGACGGCGGAGACCTGGATGCGGCCGGGTGCGCTGGGGTGCGGCTGGACGCGGCCGACAGCAGGCCGGCGCCCTGAGGTCTACAGGGGTCGCGGACCTCAGGGCGCGGTGTGTCAGTGCTTCGTGACGGCGTCGAGTGCGTTGACGATGCCGTAACCGTAGAAGCCGTTCACCCGCTTGTTGCCCTTGCAGGTCGAGTCTTCGATGCCATTGCCGTCGGGGTCGTACAGTCCGGTCGGGCAACCCGGGTTGTCCGCCTGGGCCTTGAGCATCGCCTGCAGAGCCTGCGGGCCCGCCCACGGGTGGGTGCTCTTGAGGAGAGCCGCGACACCGGCCACGTGCGGGCCGGCCATCGAGGTGCCCTGCAGGAAGGCGTAGCCGTTGTTGGGCATGGTGGCGAGGATCCGGCCGTTCTTCGACGGGGTGTCCGGGATCTGGTACTTGTCGCCGCCGGGGGCCGCGACGTCGACAACGCCGAGTCCGTAGCTGGAGTAGTACGACTTCAGGTTCTGCACGCCTGTCGCCGAGACCGTGACGACACCCGGCAGCTGGGTCGGGATGTCGAAGCACCTGTGCGGGTCGATGGTCCGCGGCGCCGGGGTGGTGTCATCGGGGCTGGAGTCGTCGACGATCGCGTCGGAGTCGAGGTCATGGTTGGAGTTGCCGGCGGACGCGACGTGCAGCGTGCCCTTGCCCTGCGCGTACAACGAGGCCCGGTTGACGGCGTCGACGATGGCCTTCTGGTCCGGATCGTCGAGGCAGTTGTAGAGCCACGGGTCGATGTAGTAGCTGTTGTTGGTGATCTCGACCCCGTGGTCGGCGGCGAAGACGAACGCGCAGACGACGCTCTCCGGGAAGAAGAGGCTGGTCTGCGGGTCGCTCACCTTGATCGAGGCGACCTTGACGCCCGGAGCAACACCGGCCACGCCGATGCCGTTACGGGCGGCGGCGATCTCACCCGCGACGTGCGTGCCGTGGTAGTCGTTCGCCGGGTCGTAAGGACGCCAGGCGCCCTCGCTGGTGTCCGCCACGCCGCCCACGCAGTTGGCGGACTGGCTCTTGGAGAAGTTCGCGGCGAGGTCGGGGTGGGTGTCGTCGACACCGGTGTCGATCACGGCGACGGTGACGTTCCTGCTGCCCGGGTTGATCTTGGCGGCCTTGTCCGCGCCGATGGCGCGCAGGTCCCACTGGTCGGCCTCGAGCGGCTCGGCGCCATCGGCGGCAGCCGTACGGGCCTGGGCTTTCGCGCTGTCCACGTACTCCGGGGCGCCGACCTCGGTGGTGCTCGCAGGGGCGAGAGCGGCGGTACGCGTGGCGCCCGCGCTCTGCACGCCCTTGACCGTGCGTATCTGCTTGGCGAAGTCGGGGTTCGACGAGTGGACGACGATGACGCCGATCTTCTCGTACGTTGCGACAACGGTGCCGCCGGCCTCGGCTATCGCCCTCTCAACGGCCTTGATTTTGCCGTGGTTCGCCTTGGTGTTGACCACGTACGAGAGCTTGGGGCCGTCCGTGGTCGCTGTGGCAGGGGTGTCCTGCACGGCGGCCTGGGCGGGGGCGGCGCCCGGCAGAAAGCCGAGCGACGCGGTCAGCGCCAGTCCGGCCGGTACCGCGAGGGCGGCACGCAAGCGTCTGGAGCGCGGATGAGTCATGGAGTACTCCACATCATCAGTGGGGCCGCCCGAATGGTGTACGCACGGGCGGGGTACGTGACGAAGCAAGCTAGCGTCGATCAAGCGTGCGTATCAATGGCCAGTGACCATAGGCTTCCTGGCTTGCTTCTGACTCCCCCGTAGACATTTCACCCACTACGTGACGCGGATGATGGTTTCCGTCGGTGGCTGTGCGTCCGGGGCGGCGGCCCGGCCGTGGGGCTTCGCCGTGGGAAGAAGGGACGGCCCCGTGGTGGAGGCTCCGGCGGGCAGGACGGGGCCATGACCGCCGAAGTGAGGAATGCAGGCTGTGTGCGCACGCCAGGGGTACTGCCGTCTGCCCGCACCGGAACCTCAACACACCAACTGCGGGCAGAATACGAGCAATTCACGCTCGCTCAGCCGCGCAGCCGACCCGCGGCTCGCCGAAGTCGCAGCGGCAACCCACCGCATGGGCGCTGAGGCGGGCGCTGCTCGACGGTGCCGCCTCGCTCGACAGCGGCTGAAAGCAGCCCTGCCGCTCCCGCCTCGACAACTGCGACGCACACCACCGGCGCGGCGGCACTCCGCCCGGTCCCGGCGCGAGCCCTCGAAGCGACGGCCGAGCAGCAGCACGGAGGCACGCACTCGACCCGGACCACTCCATGAAGAGATCACCGTTGGTGCTGGGGCTTGATCTCCGGGTGCACCCGACCGCGGCCGACGGTGACCTGTCCACGACACCACGTACGGGCACTCCGCTCCGCGCTTGTGGGCGAGCCCGTCCAGAGCCCGGAGCACGATCGGTACGGCTTCGTCGACGGTCGACCGGCCCGCCGCCATCGCCCGCCGCCCCGTCGGTCGCCCGCCGCCCCATCGCCTGCCGCTTCTGACCACGTCGCGCACCGCAGGCCGCTGACCTGAGCCCTGGACCGGCAGGAGCAGCACAAAATCGACCGACAAAAGCGGCACAAAGCAGGCGTAGGCTGGTCAGAACGTCGTATTGCACCGCGAGTGAGCGCTGGAGGCGGCGCATGACCGACCCTCACGGCTTCCTCAAGATCCCCCGTCGGCCCGTCCCGGCCCGCCCCGTCGAGGAACGACTGAGCGACTGGAACGAGGTCTACGCGGGGCAGTCCCTGCTTCCCCTCGTGTCCGAGCAGGCGGGGCGCTGCATGGACTGTGGCATACCGTTCTGCCACAGCGGCTGCCCGCTGGGCAATCTCATCCCCGAGTGGAACGCCTACGCGACGCATGGCGACTGGCGGGCCGCGGCCGAGCGGCTGCACGCGACGAACAACTTCCCCGAGTTCACCGGACGGCTGTGCCCGGCGCCGTGCGAGGACGCCTGCGTGCTGACCATCAATGCCGATCCGGTGACGATCAAGAACGTCGAGCAGGCGATCGCCGACCAGATCTGGGAGCGCGGGTACGCGTCACCGCAACCGCCGGAGCGGCTCAGCGGGAAGACCGTCGCCGTCATCGGCTCCGGACCCGCGGGGCTGGCGGCGGCGCAGCAGCTCACGCGTACCGGTCACACTGTCGCGGTCTACGAGCGCGCCGACCGCATCGGCGGCCTGCTGCGCTACGGCATCCCCGCGTTCAAGATGGAGAAGCGGCACCTGGACCGCCGCCTCGAGCAGATGCGGGCGGAGGGCACCAAGTTCCGCACGGGTGTGGACGTCGGAAGCGATCTCGACGCCGCCGAGCTCAGAGGGCGTTACGACGCGGTGGTCGTCGCCGTCGGAGCCACGGAGAGGCGGGAGCTCCCCGTCCCCGGCCGCGAGCTGTGCGGCATACACCAGGCCATGGAGTACCTGACCCTCGCCAACCGGGTCAGGGAGGGCGACTACGCTTCTCCCCCGGTCACCGCCGAGGGCAAGTGCGTGGTGATCGTCGGTGGCGGCGACACCGCCTCGGACTGTCTGGGCACCGCCCTGCGCCAGGGCGCCGCCTCCGTGGTGCAGCTGGACATCAACCCGGAGCCGGGCGACGCCCGGCCGGAGACCGAGCCCTGGCCCACATATCCGAAGGTCTACCGGATCTCTCATGCCCATGAAGAGTCCCGGGGACGGGAGGGCACGGACCCAAGGGTCTTCTCCTCCGCCACCCTCCGCTTCGAAGGCGGACCGGCCGGCCACGTGCACGCGCTCCACCTGACGGAAGTGGAGCCCGAGGCCAGAAGGCCGCTGCCCGGCACCGAGCGCGTGATCCCGGCGGAGCTGGTTCTGCTCGCCCTCGGCTTCTCCGGTCCCGAACGAGGCACCGGCCTGATGAAGCAGCTGGGGCTCACGCTGAACGACCGGGGAAACTTCGCACGGGACGCTGCCTTCGCGGCCGAACCGGCGGGCCGGGCGGAGCGGACGGTGCGCACCAGGACGGACGGGGTCTTCGTCGCGGGCGACGCGGGACGCGGCCAGTCCCTTGTGGTGTGGGCCATCGCGGAAGGACGGGCCGCGGCGGCGGCCACGGACCGCTATCTGACCGGCTCCACCGTGCTCCCGGCCCCCATCACCGCAAGGGACCGACCCCTGGCTGCGTGACGCCCCGGACGGCCGCTGCCTCCGTCGGCTCGCAGTGGCCCCTGCCAGGCCTACGCGAGCCCGGAGACTCCCGGGTCACGGTCCCGCGGACACTGCAGCCAGGTCGCCCGGTCCAGGTGCTCACGGCGCAACTGCTCCATGTCCGGTTCGACACCGGGCGCGGGGCCTGACTCCCCCAGCTTTCGCTGATGCGCTGGTCCCTCGCGGCGAACAGCGCCAGGTCGACTTCGGTCACCGCCGCGAGGAACTCGCTCGTCGGCATGGTCGCCCGGCCCGTCTGCCGGCCCGCGAACCCGACCACGGCGTCAGGGTGCCCGGTCGCGCACACGCCGACGGTCGCCGCCCGTTCGCACACGGTGAGCGAACAGTCGGCGTGCGGCGGCGGCAGGCACGCAGGTGAACGGCTCAGTCCGCACTACGCACCGAGCTGCTGCACCAGCAAAACCACGAGCCAGTCGGCGTAGGGGGCTGCCCTGAACGAGGGACAGTGCGCGCGCACAGCCCGTCGGCGTCCCGGAAGTGTCAAAGGCTCTTCGGAAGAAAGAACCGGCCAAGGCACGACAGGCCGGACGAGATGCCAGGCGCCACGAGGTCTCCGAAGGCGAATACGAAGTGGCGCCGCACACCGATCAGCCGCCCCTCCAACGAACCCGGGAATTCACTGGCCATGGTGCACATTGGATACACGATGATGACCGAGCAAGCGGGCCCCCGCGAACTGGTCGACCACGTCGTCCGGGCCGAGGACGCGGGATTCGACTTCTCGGTGACGTCGGACCACTACTTTCCCTGGCTGCGCTCGCAGGGCCATTCACCATATGCGTGGAGTGTTCTCGGGGCAGCCGCCCAGGCGACCTCACGCATCCCCCTCACGACGTACGTGACGTGCCCGACGTTCCGTTACCACCCGGCGGTGGTGGCGCAGAAGGCAGCGACCATGCAGTTGCTGTCCGAGGGCAGATTCCGTCTGGGGCTCGGTTCCGGGGAGAACCTCAACGAGCATGTTGTGGGCGGCGGTTGGCCGTCGGTGGATGTGCGGCACGAGATGTTCAAGGAAGCGGTCGGCATCATCCGCGCGCTGTTCGAGGGGGGCCATGTCACCCACCACGGCACCCACTTCGATGTGGACTCGGCCCGGTTGTGGGATTTGCCGGAAGAGCTTCCGCCCATCGGGATCGCCGTGTCGGGCGAGCATTCCTGTTCCATCGCCGGTCGCCTCGCCGACTTCGCCATCGCCACGGAACCGGAGGCCCTGCTGACCTCGTTCGACCGGCACGGTGGAGAGGGCAAGCCCCGCGTCGGCCAGCTGCCGGTCTGCTACGACACCGACCGGGACTCGGCGGTGCGGCGGGCCCATGACCAGTTCCGCTGGTTCGGAAGCGGCTGGAAGGTCAACGCGGAACTGCCGCACCCGGACTCCTTCACGTCGGCGACCCGGTTCGTACGCCCCGAGGACGTCGCCGCGGCCATTCCGTGCGGGAACGGAGTGGAGGACTTCGTAGAAGCCGTACGCCCGTTCGTCGACGCAGGCTTCACGGACGTAGCACTCGTACAGATCGGCGGCGGGACCCAGCCCGAATTCATCGACTGGTCGGCGAAGATGCTGCTGCCCGCCCTCAGCGCGGCCTTCAGTTAAGTCCACCCAGGGCTATCAACGCAGCTGAATCCCGGCCGGCGCCCGGTCGGGCGTGAGGGGGAGTTCGCGGAAGCGGCCAGGTCATGACCACGCATGCGCCGGGGCGCGGACCCCGACAAGGGTCCGCGCCCGGCGCATGCGTTTCGTCAGTGACCGGAGCTGTAGTAGCCATCGAGCTGGTCACGGTAGGCAGGGTCACCGAGGTGCTTGTCCTTGTCGAACTCGGGCGAGGCCTTGATCTCGTCCTTGGAACGCGAGACCAGGATCTTCTTGTCCTCGTGGTCGACCCTGGTGATCGTGCCGGCCGGGAGCATGACCTCCTTGCCGAAGATCCAGACGCCGGTGTCGACAACGATGTACTGCGAGCCGACCTCGGTGGAGTACTTGTCGACCTTGCCGATATGGCCGTCGGTGGCTTCGACCTTGTAGCCCGTCAGATCATCGTCCGCGGTGTGGCCACTGGTCGGAACGTAACCCCAGATGTGCTCACTCATAGAAACTCCCTCACATTGAAGACGCAGGAAAGCAGTTGAATTGATAAGCGCCGCACATCGCGCCGAGAAAACGTTCAGCTCTTCGATGCGGCGACTCCAGGCGAGTTCCCTGCATCCTCCACATCACACCGGACAACAAGGTTCTTCTGAACCGGCCGGAGCGGCGGGGCGTTGGAGGCGGAAACCCGCGTGGCCGGATCTCCTCGATTCCCGGAAGTGCGGGCTGTGTTGGCGCTCTTTGAAAGTTCCCATGCGCTGCTCAGGAGCTCCCCAGAGCTGCTCGCCTCGTTCCCCGTCCAATCGGGGCGCTGGCCAGCAGTGGAGCGTTTCTCGTCCGGATTCGCCCGAGAGTTGTTCCGTGCCTGGGCGGACGGGGTTCATGAACCGGGCTCCGCATGAAACGGGGGGACCTATACCTCTCGTACAGCATTCAGGCAGCGGGTGCCTTGGGTGCGCAGAGCGTCGGCAAGTTCGGGTGGGGCGTGGGTGAGGGTGAAGTCGGCGTCGACCGAGGTGATCATCCACGCGAGGTCGCGGGGGGTTCCGGCGCCCAGGTGCAGCAGACAGCTGTGGTCGTCGACGGGTTCGATGACGCCCATGCCGGGCCAGACGCGGTCGGCGACCGCTGCGGCGGGCTCGTGCAGGGTGATGGTGGCCTGGAAGGGCCACGTCTGCGACGACAGCTGGTGGGCCAGATAGGTGGCCACATCGCCGTCGGGGAGTTCTCGGGGGGTGAATTGCGGGCCGGTCGGAGTGCGTGGGGTGAGCCGGTCGACGCGGAAGGTGCGCCAGTCGGTGCGGTCGGTGTCCCAGGCGACCAGGTACCAGTGGCGCCCGAAGCTGACCAGGCTGTGCGGCTCGACCGAGCGGATACTTGGGCCGCGGCGGGGGCTGGAGTAGTCGAAGCGCAGCCGCTCACGTCGGCGGCACGCCTCGGCAATGGCCATGAGGGTGTCCGCGGAGACCTTGGGGGCCGGGACCGCGCCGGCCCGGACGGTAGCGGTATGCAGGGTGTGCACCCGATGCCGCAGCCGGGATGGCAACACCTGCTCCAGCTTGGTGAGTGCGCGCAGGGAGGACTCCTCGATCCCGGTGACCGAGCCGCCGGCCGCGGTGCGCAGCCCGATCGCGACGGCGATGGCCTCATCGTCGTCGAGCAGCAGCGGGGGCAGCTCGGCGCCGGCGCCGAGCCGGTAGCCGGCAGCGCCCTGGGTGGCGTGCACCGGGTAGCCGAGCTCGCGCAGCCGCTCCACATCGCGGCGCAGGGTGCGCCGGCTGACTGCGAGGCGTTCGGCGAGCTCGGCGCCGGACCAGTCGCGGTGGATCTGCAGCAGGGAGAGCAGCTTCAGCAGCCGCCCGGAGGTCTCGAGCATGCCTCCAGACTGCCCGAAGGTTAGGACCGGAAGTGACCTAAGCGAGCCCTAGCGTCACAGCCATGGCAAACACGACACCCGGCATCCGCTCTTTCCGCATCGACATCCCGCAGGCTCAGCTCGACGAGCTGCACGCCCGTCTGGCCGCCAGCCGTTGGCCGGATGAGCTGCCCGGTGTCGGCTGGAGCCGCGGCGTTCCGTCGGCTTACCTCAAGGATCTCGCCGAACACTGGCGCACCACCTACGAGTGGCGGGTGCACGAGGCGGCGCTCAACAAGCACCCCCAGTACATGACCACCATCGATGGGCAGAACATTCACTTCCTGCACGTGCGCTCCCCCGAGCCCGATGCCACGCCGCTGATGCTGCTGCATGGCTGGCCGGGCTCAGTGGTGGATTTCCTCGATGTCATCGGGCCCTTGTCCGATCCCCGCGCGCACGGCGGCGATCCGGCAGATGCCTTCCACCTGGTCGTCCCCTCGCTACCGGGGTTCGCGTTCTCCACCCCGCTGGCCGGGCCGGGCATGGGCGCGGCCACGATGGCCGGAGCGCTCACCCAGCTGATGTCCCGCCTCGGCTATGCGCGCTACGGAGTCCAGGGGTACGACACCGGCTCGTGGGTCGCCCCGGAGATGGGCAAGCAGGCCCCGGACCACGTCATCGGCATCCACGTCAACGCGATGATCACGTTCCCGGTCGGCGCGAAAGGCGAGTTCGACGGCCTCACCGAAGTCGAACAACGGCGCTGGCAGGCCATGCAGAACTTCAACGACGGCTACCTGCAGTGCAACTCCAAACGGCCGCAGACGGTGGCCTACGCCCTCACCGACTCCCCTGTCGGCCAGCTGGCCTGGATGGTGGAAAAGTTCAAGGAGCTCACCGACCCGGAAGAGGGGCTGCCCGAGGACAGCATCGACCGGGACCGCATCCTGACCGAGGTCTCGTTGTACTGGCTGACCGGCACCGCCGCTTCAGCCGCCCAGGTCTACTACGAGGAGATCTCCGCGAACGCCTGGAGCGAGGCCGCAGCCGACGTCTGGAGTACCGACTCCAGCGTCGACACCACGCAAGACACCAGCTGGGGCACCGGCCAGAGCAACTGGGCAGCCGACCGGCGCGGGACGGTGCCCACCGCCGTACTGGTCTCCACCCACGACGTGACCATCCGCCCCTGGGCCGAACGCGACCACAACGTCGTGCGGTGGACCGAACTCGACCGTGGTGGCCACTTCCTCGCGATGGAAGCCCCGGACCTGCTCGTCAGCGACGTCCGCGAGTTCTTCGGCAATGCACGCTGAAAGGGAGATCCGAACGAACTCGTCCACCCCCAGCACCCGTGGGGCACGGTCCTGAACCGGCGGCGCCGTAAGCAGCCTGAGCAGCCGGGTCCGGCCTGCGGCCAGCCGTAGGCGTCGGCACAGCCGAGCCGCCGGACGGCCGCCCAACCCCATCGCGATCGACCGCAGCCACCCCGTCAGCCCGGTGCTCGACCGGCGGTGCCGCTCGGTCAGGCCCGGCACCTGCTCGACGAACGTCTTCCGGGAACACCTCTTCCGGTCGCAGAAGTACCGGCGCACCCGGAGCCGGACCACGACCTGCCGCGAGCCCAACGGCCGCTCGTCCAGGCCGCGTTGGTACGAGCTGTGCACGCGTTTCGCCTGCTTCCGGCAGTCCGGGCACCGGCCCGGCCGACCGACGGACACCGCCTCCACCACCAGGGCGCCGGAGGAGTCGCTGACACGCTCCACTCGCACACCGATCCCGGGAAACAGCACATCCTCAACCGTCTTGCTCGCCACGGTAGACAACACACTGCCGAAACGATCCCCCGTTCCCGCCCCTGGCCTGGGGATTCACGGAACTGCGGACAGAGCCATTTTCAGAGGTCCTCATCAGGCTGCGCGTGTTTGCGACCACGTACTGAGGTCACACGAAGGACGACCAGCTGATGTCGATTTTGGGGATGTGAGTGCTGTGGCTGCCGATGAGAAGGCCAAGGCGAAGGCCGAGCAGGTCAAGGGCAAGTCCAAGGAGACAGTGGGCCGGACGGTCGGCAACGAGCGGATGACCGCTGAAGGCCGCGCCGATCAGACCAAGGGTGATGCCCGCCAGGCGAAGGAGAAGATCAAGGACGTCTTCCGCGACTAGGGAACTGTCCGGCGGAGACGGGATCCGTCCTGCGGTTGTTGTCCGGAGCGGTCACGGCGATCAGCAAGGATGCGCCAAGGACGGAGTGGTGACAAGCCGAGCCCTTGAGAGGGCTCGGCTTGTCGCGACAGGAGCGGGCGTCGATCGAGGCGTCGCTCGGCTTGTGGGTACTGACCCAGCCTGGGTCCGCGAGGGGCAACTCGGGCAGGGAGGTAGCGATGTCCCCGGTCCACTCGCTGGTGCCCACGAACTCCTTCAGCCAGCCGGCCAGTTTGCGACAGTCCTCGCGATGCCCCTTCGGCAGCCCGATTCCGTAGAGCTGAGGAGCGCCGATGGTGAGCCCGGGGAGAACGCGCAGGCTTTCCGCGGCGTGCTGATGGGCGAATCCGTAAAGGATCGCCTGGTCGGTCGAGACGGCAGCGACCTGACCGTCCACCAGAGCGTCGATGCAGTCGGAGGCATCGTCGAGGACCTGCACGACCACGCCCATTCCTTTGAGGTTGCCCAACGCCTCCTGCGACGTGGTGCCGTCCCAGGTACAGACCCGCTTGCCTCGCAGATCCTCGATCTTCGTGATGTCCCAGCCGTCGGAGCCCACGAGAAAGCCTTGGCGAGTCTTGAGGTAGGGACCGACGAAATCAATCTTGCGCATCCGTTCAGGCGTGATGGAGAACGAGGCGATCACCATGTCAGCCGTTCCGCCTTCCAGTTGAGCGATACGGTCGCCCGACGAAACGTCGACCGGCTCGCTGAACCGGACCCCCAATTCTTCCTTCACACGCTTGAAAAGGAGGTAGTCCACACCTGAACGGTCATAGTTCTCGGAATAGGAGATCCCCGGCAGGTCGTTGTGTGTGGCAACGGTGACTCTCTCGGCACCGAGAAATCGTGGTTCGTCCGATGGTGAGCCGCAGGCCGTCAGGGCAGCGGTAACCACCACGGCAAGCGCAGCCGCGAAGCAGGCCGACGGCCGTCGCAGCGGGTGGCCGGCCGGCCGTGGACGCGGTGTGCGGGACATGGTCTTCCCCTCAGTCGTGGAACGCCGCACTGGCGACGGAAACAGCTAGCAGGCAGCCTTCTTCGGCGGACAGGGCCACCTGGACGCGAACCTCGGTGCGTGAGCCGCCGAGTGGCAGTTCGACGGGCGTCCCCGCGCGCACCCCCTCGACCCGGCCGGTGTTGCTCCCCCCGATGAGCTGCAGCGTGAGTTCACTCTCGGGCGTGCAGGACTGCTGTAGCGGATCGGCGTCCTCGACCGCGACCGTCAGACGCAGCCAGGAGCGTTGCGCGGGCCCGTCCACGACGATCTGCGCGGCGGACATGCGAGTCATCGGCCCCGAGGGGGAAAGGTGCGTGCGTCCGGTGACGTCGATCTCGCCGTGCTCGGCCAGATGGTCCATTCCCACGAGCCCCAGGACCGCGAGAAGCAGGGCGGAGCCCTGCACCAGCGCACGCGGTACGGGCGAGCGGCTGTCACCCACCACGCCCACGACCCGGCAGAAGGACAGCACCACGGCCGTGCCGATGGCGGCGTACACCCAGGCGAACTGACGGGCCGGTCCGGACGGCCCCGCTATCAGCGCTGTGGCGCCCAGTGCCAGCACCAGAAAGAACGGTGGCCAGTTCCAGCCGCTCCAGCGCTTGGCCCTGCCGGAGAACTCGCTGACATCACCTGCGAAGAGGCTGAGGACCACCCTGCCGACCTTGCCGATCGTCAGCGAACCGGAGCCTGTTGACTTCACGTCATAGGTGTCGGTGGAGCGGCGCGGAGTCACCAAGCGGCTCCACCGCCCGGGCGACGCCCGAAATGGAAGTCGGCGTGCGTGATCTGGCCGATGGCCGGTGAGTTTTCACCATGGGACGTCACAATGATGGTGTCACCGGGCGCGTTCGAATCCATGGCCCGTCGTACGTGGGCGAGCAGGGCTTCGCCCGTCAGCGATCCGTCCGCAAGCCACCCACCGATCGCCGTCTCCAGCAACAGCCGGTCGTTTGCCGTCAGGCTGGCGACGGCTTCGACTGCGGCCGCTTCCTCCGGGCTGCGCGCCGAGTCTTCGGCCTGCCTGCGCAGCAGTCCGCCGAGAAGGGCACGGCCGCGCTCCACGGCACTGTCCGCGAGTCGGTTCTGCGCCGACTGGGCCAGCGTGCCGGCGAAGGTGGCCGCTGCCGCACTCACGAACGGGGTGACGGCGGCTGCCGCGGCCAGCAGATCAGACATGGCTTTCCCATCATCGGCAGCACTCGCACAGACCACACCCGTAGGTCTTACGCAGCGCGTTTCGCCCTCGTTCAGTTGACATTCCGAGGCTACGGAAAGCGAATGCGCCGCAGGCCGGATGGAATCTTCTGGCGACATTTCTCCGATACTGTCCGCCGCGCGTCAGAGTATGACTGATTCGGCCGGGACGGCCCAGGTCAGGAAGGCCGGCGGGTCCTGATGGTGTGGCCGCAATCCCGATACAGTCGGCTTCCGAGCACGATTGCGCTCAACTGGCCGGACAAGGAGACGGATTGGCGTACTCACCCGTGCTGGATGCGTGCCGCCAAGGCTCAGCCGAAGTCCGACCTCGTCGGCATCACCACGATGTCACGCACGCAAATACGCTGCGGTAGCTTCCAGCAGGACATGATGATTTCGGCGAGTTCGTCGGCGCCCATGAAGTCCGGATGGCCGAGCCGCTCGCGATACTCCTCGAAGCTGATTCCCATCTCGGCATGGATGTTGGTCTTGACGAAGCCCGGTGCGACATTCACGACACGGATGTTGTTCGCGGCCTGGCTCTTCTGGAGGGAGCCCGCCAGCGAACGCAGCGCGGCCTTGCAGGCGTGATAGACCTCGCCGTCCGGGCCCGGCACACGGTCACCGATCGAGCTCACATTGATGATTGTGCCGCTGTTACGCGCCTTCATGTTTCCCAGAACCACGCGGATGCCGTTGAGTACGCCCTTGAGGAGCACATCGACCTCGTACGACGTATCCATCGGATCCCGGGTCTCCAGTGCGCCGATCCTGAGGAAGCCCGCACAGTTGACGAGGCATTCGGTCGGCCCATGCCGGGCTTCCGCCGCGCGGACCGCGGCTTCGAGTGCGGCATAGTCGGAGACGTCGACCGCTGCCGACATGATCTGCCCGGAAGACAGCCCGTCGAGCGGTACGGGGTGCCGCGACAGCAGCAGCAAGGGGTGCTGCTCCGCTGCGAAGGCCGCCGCCACAGCCCGGCCGATGCCGTGGCTCGCCCCGGTCACCACGATGAGTGGTTTCGACATGAAGCCCTCCGAGCAGGATTCAGCGCCACTTCGCAGTCTCACACCACCCCGGTATCGGCGCCGCATCCACACGCCGCTCGAGGGCATCAGCCATTCCGTGGCATTGCACAGGTATCGACCGCCACGGTCACGCCGTCCGGCTACCGACCGGCACTCCCCGAGGCAGGCCCCGCCCCTCCGTCCACGCCGTGGGCGAACCCCGGTACAGATGCACAGGACCGCGCGGCGATCCGTCGCTGATCCCCCGGCGCGCCCAACGGCGCCGTGTTCACTACGGCGCCCGGCGGTAGATCGTGATCGAATGGCCGACCTCGTCGATCGGCCTGCTGCTCTCGATCAGCGCCGCCAGTCGGCCGTCGGCCTTGGCGATCGAGGAGTCCGATACGACGAGCAGCCCATGAACCTCGCTCGGGGGGACCGTGCGCGGGTCGGACGCATCGATGCCGTAGAAGGACGGCACACCGCTGCCCTTGTAGACGAGCCAGATCTTCTCGTCCGGGTATCGCTGCCGCATGCGGTCGGCCAGCCTCCCCAGGTCCTGGCCCCAATCGACGTTGGAGTCGTGCAAGCGCAGGTAAGTCTTGGACGGCCCGCCGAACGCCTCGTTGGAGTAAGGCAAGTAGTACGGGTACGTCCGGAGGGAGCTGACCGTGACGAACAGGACCAGCGTCGCCGTCAGCACAGGACCCCACCGCCACCGGAAGGCGACCACGCCGGCGGCCGCGACTGCCAGGAACATCGGCACGAAGACGGCGTACCGGACGCCGAAGTCGCGGGACCCGTTCAGGGCAACTGCCAGCAGCACGGCCGGGGGCATGAGCACGTACGGTGCCGCCGGCCGCAGCCGGGGAAGCGTCACGATCGCGGCAACACCGGCCGGCCACAGGGCGAGCATGCCGAGCGGCGTCTTTATCAGCAGTGCGGCCGGCAGGTAGTACCACAGCGAACCGTGGTAGTACCGGCCCAACAGGAAGCCGCCGAACGTCGAATTCTCGAAGCCGAACTGGATACGCATCCCGTCCCGGTACGGCTCCGGGAGCGGCAGCCAGTCGACAGCAAGTCCGCGCAGCCCGGGGGTGACCGGCGGGTTATCGGGGGTCGTCCAGCGCAACCGCGGGTCGACGGCAAGGTAGGTGGCCCACACCACGGCGACCGCGATCAGCGCCACGACGACTGCCGCCGCCGCGCCGAGCGCAAGCAGCCGCGCCGTCCTCCACCTGCCGAAGTCGTGTGTCCGGCAGGCATACCAGACCGTCATGACGACCAGGAGGAGCAGCACCGGAACCGCCGGCAACGCGCTCATCTTCGTGGCCACGGCCGCGCCGAGCGCCACCCCGACGAGCGGGAGGTAGAGGGGCGGCCGCCGCCGCGCACGCCACAGTAACCAGACCGCCGTCAGCAGGAACCCCGCCGCAGGCACGTCGAGCGTGGCCAACGACCCGTGCGCGATGATGTCGGGCGAGAGCGCGTACAGGGCGAGCGCCACCAATCCGCCCACGGGGCCGGCGAGGTCACGGGCGAACGCGAGGACGACCAGCCCGAACAGCAGCGTCAGCAGGATCACCGGCATTCGCGCCAACAGCATCAGCCGCCATGGATCATTGCCCGATTCGTACAGGAGATGCCGCCCGAGCGCCGTTTGGTTGCCGACGAAGGCCGCGTCGAGTCGCGGGTGGGCGAATGCCGGCCCGGTCGCGATGATCAGCTTGCCCAGCGGCGGATGCTCAGGGTTGTACCGCAGGCTGTGCTGCTGCACGTAGACCACCCCGGTGCCCACGTACACCGGCTCGTCGATGGTCGGGGTCTGCTCCACGGCCGCCGTGACCATCGCGACCGCCATCTCGGCGAGGAGTGCGAACACGACGAGCGCGAACAGCCACCGCCGGTGCCGCCGCAGCCGTTCGAATCGGCCGGGCGGCTTCCCGGTGGCCGCCTGTGTGCGCCGGCGAGGCACAGGGGGTGGCGCGGTGTGCTCCCCACCGTCCAGATCGAGGAGTGAGTGCTGTTCTTGCGTCATCGTCCGCGTATCCGGGCGACCATCCGACCAGGTCCGTGACCTCGGGAATCAGCCGGCATGGGAGGCATGACCCGCGCTACGCCGGCTCCGTAAGGGCTCGCTCCTTCAGCCTGGCGCATCAGTGCGCGAGCTCTTACGGCCGTTCTGGCCCACATCCTCAGTGGCGCTGGCTGTGTGACGGGGATCCGAGGCGACGTCATGGCCCTACCTTCCCCCATCAACTTCCGTCACCGTGACGCTTTGGCCAACGCCGCGTTCGAGCCCGCCGTCGTTCACGTCGTACTCTCCGCCGCTGACCGGCCTCGCCGGACTCTCGCACGGCTGAGCTGCTGAAGCAGTTCACACGGTTCGCGCTGGAGCGGAACCTGGAGCCGGTTGGCGGTGTATCAGAGGCAGCACGGTGTCCCGTGCGCCGGTTCACCGCGGACCGGTCGTCCGAGGGGGGAGAAGCTCCATGCGCAGGTGCACGAGGGCTGCGGGCGTGATCGGGTTACTGGCCGCGCTGCTTCTGACGGGCTGCTCGGCGGACGAGCCGTCGCGACCGCCGGACCGCCACCAGGAACGGGAGCGAGACGCTTTCCACGACGAGCTGGGCCTGCTGACACCCACTCGCGTCGACCCGGTGAACGGCTACCGCCTCTACGCGCCCGAACAACTGGACCAGGCCCGACTGGTCGCCCGGCTCCCGGGCCTGGGGATGTCCCCTCGCCCGCATCCAGCACGTCTGCGCGCTGGAGGCAGTTCCGGCGTCCCAGGAGATCCGCGCGTTCTGGACCCAGGTCGAAGCCGACACCGCCCGCACGGCGGGCCCCGACTGCCGCTTCTCGCCTACGGGGTGGGAGCTGGTGATCCGGTGCGGGGAGCGTTGTCTCGGGCGCGGGCAAAGGCTGGGGAGCGGCGGCCGGTGCGATGGCGATGTAGCCCCACCCGATCACAAACCCATTGGCGCCGGGTTCAATGGGCGAGGGTCACTCGTAGAAGCCCGGGGCCCAAGTTTCACCCGCTACAGACATGTTCACCCGCGCGGCCGCGAGGAGCGCCAGGTAGCGAACAGGCCGACGCCTGCTCCAATGACTGCGGTGAACGCGGCCTGACCCGCGACGGTGAACACCACCGCAGCCAGGGCGATCAGAACCAGTAGGGCCACCAAGTCCAAAATCCGCTCCCTCGCGGGCAGCAGATCCCGATCCCCGGCCTGCCCGGTACCAGGGACCGGGTGGGCAGATCCGGCGCCGGCACCGCGCGCATCGGAGGTGTCAGAGCCGGAAAGAGGGAGGCGCGAGGCGTTCTCATTGTTTTCCATTCCCCTACCTCAGCCCTCCTGTGCCTCGTCTGGCGAGCGTGCCGAACGACCTCGCTGTGACTCGCTCGATGTTGTCCAGTGCCGTACACGGCAGATGTTCGGGCGACAACGAAGGTGTGCGGAACTGTTCGGCGAACACCCCTGGACGGCCTGCTGAACGCCCTACGGTGTTCCCCACGCACGTTAGGGAGACGTACATGAATGACCAGGAGCCCCGATCCCAGCCGCAGCCGATGCAGGACTACGAGGCAGAACTTGCCGCCTTCGCCGAGCGGCTGAGGGAACTGCGCCTCGGATGCGGCGCACCTTCGTTTCGGACGATCGCCAAGGCAGCCAACGGTGGGCTTCCGATATCCACAGTCAGCGAAGTTTTCCGGGCCAAGCGCTTGCCGAAGCCGGACTTCCTGATCCTCTTGGTGCAGGTCCTGTACGAACACGTGGACGGCCGCCCCGTGGGCGACCGCGATCCGCGAGTGCAGAGATGGCGCAAACACTGGTTGGACGTGAAACGTCTGGAAGACGATCACCGGCGCGTAAGGCGGGCAACGGGTCATGCTGCTCCCCGCAGCGCGCGTGAAGACCGCCACGCGCTGCCCCCCAGCGATGCCACCATCCCGCAACTCGAGGCGGCCCGAGAGGGACTGCAGGACTTCCTGGCCGACATCGCCGAGCGCCAGAGGCAGGCGAGCAAGGAGCTCCTGCTCGCCTTCGAGGAGCGCGTCAAGGTCGAGGACGATATCGAACGCTTGAAGCGTGAGGAAGCCCGCCAGCACAAGCAGGCGCTACAAGGGAAGATCGCGGCACTCGAGCAGCAGCGAGCGGAGCTGAGCCGACATATTGCACACCTGCGCCATGAGTTGGATGAGCTGCAGGACGACCAACTGGATATCACCGAGGAGGAGAGCGAGCTGAACGACAGACGCGCCGAGCTGTACTTCGCCTGGGCCCGCTCGGAGGAGGCGAAGCTCAAGACGACGACCGGACCACTGGCCGACCACATCAAGCAACTCAACGCCGAACTGGCCGACCGCGATCAGAAGCTCGCGGCCGCAGACCAGCTCATCGCGGGCCTGCGAGACCGGGTGTGAGTAGTTGAAGTACAGGAAGTAGCGTCGAGAACGATCATGGTCGTCGGCGACGTGCGGCGGGGTCTTGGGAAGCGATGTGCCGGGCAACCGAGTGGTCGCCGAACCCGTGAGCGTGTGCGCGACAGTAGCTCCTGAGCCGCATGGTCCGGGGCTGCCGGGCGGGCCATTACGTGCGCCGGCGATGAGGCGCGGAGGGCCGGCGAGCTCGCCGGCGTTGGCTGGCCGGGTCGTCGGGTCCTCCCCCGGCAGGCGCGGAGGACGGCGGGCGTCACATGTCCCCGGAAACAGCGGATCTCAGCAGGCCGGACGAGGTAAGCCACGGGCGAGGCCGGCAACCTGTCACTCGTACGTGGGGCGGGGCCACTGTTCCCGCAAGCCTCCCGTTCCCGCCGCTGGAAAATCCGGCCATGGGAACTGGAAGGCTGACACGGCGGGTTGGTGTGCTTTATCTCGTGCTGGCAGTCGGCGGCATGGCCGGGGCCGTGTGCATCGCCGTCCGTTTCGACCTGCGGGTGGCAGAGACGGTAGCGGCTCTGCTTCCGTCCGTAGGCGGCCTGTACCTGTCCTGGGCAACCTTCCGGGCCGATCGGCGGGAGGCAGCCGACGGGTACGGCGTGGCCCAGATCGCCGATCGGCTGGCGGTGGCCGTGCGGAGCCAGTGGGAATCCGAGGTCCGGGTGCGGCGGCTGAACGACCCCTATCCGCTCCCGGTCTCCTGGCAGGCAGCCGATCCGCGATTCGGCGAGTCGTGGTCCCTCCTGCGGGAGCTGGCCGGCGACCGGCCGTCCGGCCGGTCGGCTCCTCCCTCCGGCTGGGCCACTGGGCCTGCTGGACTGGCCGGGACAGGCGGGGAGATCACCGAGGTGTTCCTGGAACGGGTGCCGACACGCCGCCTTGTGGTCCTCGGCGACCCGGGAAGCGGGAAGACCATGCTGCTGATCCGCTTGTTGCTGGCCTTGGCCGCCGAGCGCACAGAAGGAAGCCCGGTTCCGGTGCTGTTCCCTCTGGCCTCGTGGAATCCTGCGGAGCAGACGCTGGAATCCTGGATGGCGGAACGGCTCGCGCGTGACTACAGCGGCCTTGGCGCCCCAGAGGTGGGACATGCAGAGGTGGGACATGCGGAACACCCTGGGCAGGTCAGCCACGCCCGAGCACTACTGGAGCACCGGCTGATCCTGCCGGTCCTGGACGGGTTCGACGAGATTCCCGAACGGTTCCGCGCCATGGCACTGGATGCGATCAACGCCGCCCTGCCTCTCGGCCAGCCGCTTGTGCTGTCCAGCCGCATGACGGAGTACGGGGACACGCAGGCCCCGGCCCGCGGGGTACCGGTCAGGCTTTGCGGCGCCGCCGCCGTGGAGCTGCGCCCCGTGGAGCCGCCGGACATCGCCGACTATCTGAAACGGGACGCCGGGGGCCGGCACACAGCGGCGGCTGCCCGCTGGGATCCGGTGATTCGCCTGCTCGGCACCGAAGCCCCCGTGGCACGCGCACTGACCACACCACTGATGCTCTTTCTGGCAAGGACGGTGTACAACCCCCGGCCGGGGGAACAGGCCACTGTCCTCCCCACGCCTGCGGACCTGTGCGATCCGACCCGTTTCCCCGACACCGCAGCTGTCCGGGCCCATCTCTTCGACGCGTACGTGCCCGCCGCCTACCGGCCACATCCGCGGTATCCCTGCCGCTGGTCTCCCCAGCAGGCCGAGCACGCCCTGCAGTATCTGGCGCGACACCTGCAACGCACTCTGGACGGCACCTGCGACCTGGCCTGGTGGGAGATGCGCCGTGCGCTGCCGCCCCGTATCGCCCAGGTGGTGACAGGAGTTGTCCTCGGTGTCGTGGCCTGGACCGCCGCCGGCGTGGTGGGCAGGTTCACGGCGCTACTCGCCGGCCTCGACTCCGGGTGGCAGACAGGCCCGCCCGCAGCCATCGTCGCGGGACTGGCCGGAGGGATCGCAGGAGGCATCGGCTGCGGCATCGTCGCAGGGGTGACCGGGGGCATCGCCGAGGGCGTGACCCACGTGCTCAGCACCGGGCAGCCAGGATGGCTACCGACCACGTTGGCCTATGGACTCGCCTACGGCTTCGCCGGCGGAATCGTCGGTGCGCTGTCCAGCAGACTCGCGGTGCGGCAGCCCGGGACGCCCTCGGGGCACCCACCCCGCCGGCACTGGGACTGGCGCATGTGCGCCCTCGGCTTCACCGCCGGGGCCGTCCTCTGGTTCTCCTTCCGCCACAACTACGGCCCGACGGCCGCAGCCGTCGGTGCACTCACCAACGGGGCGGTCTACGCACTGGCCGGCGGAGCCATCGGCGCTCGGGCAAGCAGCCTGTCCGCACGCCGCCCGCACGCCATCCCGACCGTGCACACGCTGTGGGCCTGGAACTGGCGGGGCTTTTCGGTGGGCCTCGCCAGCGGCTCCACCATCGGCGTCACCCACTGGGGGGTACTCAGGATCCAGTCGCTCCTCACCGGCACTCCCTCCTACACCTTCACAACCATGCTCTCTTTCTCATGCGCGTTCGGGCTGGCTGTCGGAATCGCCCACGGCCTCGCCGGCAAACCGGCAGATCTCGCCACCTCGGTCGGACCGGCCGCCCTCCTGAAGCAGGACCGAAGAATCTTCCGCAGGCTGTGGACTGTTGTCGGCCTCGCGGTCGGCGCCGCGTTCCTTCTGTGCTACGGCGTCGAATACGCCGTACAGGGCGGGTTTCCCTACGGTCTGGGCCGGGGGACCACGGGCGGACAGGCGATCTCGATGGGCCCGCCCCACATCATCGACCGCGGTCTCGCCTACGGACTCACCGTCGGCCTCGCGGCGGCGCTCGGCCACAACGCCTGGTGGTACTACACCCTTACCCGCTACCACCTGGCGGTGCGCCGACACCTCCCTCGGGATCTGACCGCCTTCCTCACCGACGCCCATGAACGACGCGGCGTATTGCGCCAGGTAGGAACAGTCCACCAATTCCGTCACATCGACCTGCAACACCATCTCGCCGCCTCATGGCGGCCTCATGAGCCCGGAGCGCCGCGCCCGCCACTGCCCTGGCCACGATTCCCGCTATCGCCGGTACGCGAAGGGCATCAGTGAAGGTTTCTCCTCCTGAGCGCCAGGCGAGTCATCGAGTGAGGGCCGTTCGACGAGTTCACCGACGGGCCGAGACCGTGCTCTGCGATCCGGACCTCGTGGAACTCGTTGCGCGCCTCGAAGCCAACTTCGCCCACGCCCACGAACTCGCCCTACTGCTGGCAGCACCGCTGACCAGCGCCTGGCCGGTCCACATCCGGTGGGCCACGCCCACATGGGCCTGACGTGGGGTCAGGAACCCGGCGCCGAGCCCGCGCCGTGGACCCGCATGAGGGTGGTCACGCGGTACGGGCAGACCGAGGCCGCGGCGGAGTGCGATGCCAGTGCGGTGGTGAAGGCTCCGGGACCCGCTTCTTGACCTGGAGGGAGCGGGTCTGGAAAGCAATCGCCGCTGCGGTCCCACACGCAGGCTCCATCCGCCGGGACGCACTCCGGCTAACAATCCCCCCGGCGGCACGAATGTCCTGTCGCGCCAGCCGCGCGCCGTCGGGCGGCCATTCGTCTTCCCGTGCCCATACCCCGGGTTGCCATCGGCATGGCGGCCGGGCGTCACAGGCAGTGCCGGTCATGGACCGTGCCGTGACCCGGCACGACCATGTGGACGGACCTACGAACCACCTGGGCGCCGACGCCTTCTGATGCGCCGCCATATTCCGCGCCCCGCAGCGCTGCGCGCCAGTACGTCGGCGAGTTCTGTCAGCACCCGGGCTTCCACAGCGTTCTCGCCCAGATGCGCAGCCACCGCAACAGCGTCCGCGTGGAGTTCGCACGCTTCCTCCCGTCGCCCCACCGCGGCGAGCGCGAGACCAAGCCTGCTCAGCGCCTCGCACAGGGCGTGCTCGTGCGCCCTGAGATCCTCTGCGGCCAGTTGCCTGAAGACGTCCACGCCCTCAGCGGCCCGCAGCACGGCGTCTCCCGGTCGGTCCGCCTCCAACAGCTTTGCGCTGAGATGGATCAACAGGTCGGCGAAGTACCTCTGGAAGGCCCCCGGGGCCGCCTGTGCCTGGCGTCTGCGGATCTCCATGGCTTCCTGCGCGGGGGCGACGGCCTCCGAGTGCCGGCCCAGGTCCGCGAGCGCAACGCTGAGGTTGTGCAGTGCTCCCGCGAGTTCCACATGGGGAAGTGCGGGGTCGTCCCCGCGAGCCCATCGGCGTCCGATGGAAACGGCCTCCTCGGCGGCCTCCCGGCGCCTTTCCGGATCGCGCTCCTGGATGGCGAGGTTCGCAAGGGAACGTCCCACCAGGGGTTCGACGTCAGGCTGGTGCCTGGCGAGTTCCCGATAGATCCTGATGGACTCCTGCGTCGCGGCGACAGCCTCCGCCCGCCGTCCGGCCCCGAACAGCGCCATGCCGAGGATGGTGTGGAGCCCGGCCCTGTCGCTCGCCGTTCCGTGACCGTCGACCACTGCCAGCGCCGCCTCCGCCACAGCGGTTCCGTCGTCGAAGTAGCGCCACTGGAAGAGGCGAAACACGAGGTCGAAAGCGATGCGTACCACGACGTCCGGATGGCTCCCGGAGAAGGTCTGGGCGGCAGCGGTTAGGTTCGCGCGCTCGCCCTTGAGCCAGCCGAGCGCTTCACTGCGGCTGCCGAACCGCTGACGGTTATCCTCCTCCGGCAGGTCCGCCAGGAGTGCGGTCGCGGCTTCGAACGTCGTGGAGTAGTGCTCCAGCAGCCGGTCCGCCGCCTCCGCCCGGGCCCCCGCGTCGTCTCCTTCCGCCAGTTCCGCCGCGTACAGACGGATCAGGTCGTGCATCCGCCACCGCCCTTCGCCCACCGGCTGCTCGCTCAGCAACGCCGTGCGGGCGAGGTCCGCCAGCAGGCCCCGGGCCGGGCGGCCGATCAGGGCTTCCGCCGCGTCCGTGGCCAGGTCCGGGCCGGGGTTGAGGGACAACAGGCGGAAGAGCAGGGCCTGTTCGGGGTCCAAGCGACGGTACGAGCCCTCGAAAGCGGCCCGTACCGCGAGGGAGTGGCCGCCATCGTCGTAGCGCAGGTGCTCCAGGCGGCCTCGGGTGTTCGCCAGTTCGGCGGCGAAAGAGCCGAGGGAGACACCCGGGTCGCCGGTGAGGCGGGCCGCGGCGATCTCCAGGGCGAGCGGGAGTCTGCCGCAGTGGCGCACGACCTCGTCCAGTGCCTCACGCTCGCGCGAAGGACGGGTGTCGTCGGGACGCGCGCGGGTGAGGCTGTCGCTGATGAGTTCGCGGGCCGGGCCGGGCGCCAGTTCGTAGAGGCCGAGCTGGCGCGCGGGGAGGGCCGCGAGGATGTCCCGGGAGGTCACCACCAACCGGTGTTCGCGACGCGCGGGGATCAGGGGGCTCACCTGCGCGGCCGTTGAGGCGTTGTCCGCCACGAGCAGCACGCGTCGGCCCTGGTCGGCCATGCGGGCCAGCTCGGAGCGGTAGACGGCCGCCTGTTCGTCGGTCGTGGACGGCAGGTCCTCGTCCCGCACGCCGAGTGCCCGCAGCAGCGCGGCAAGCGCCTGCCCGCCCGTGACCTGGCCCTCGGGGTCGTAACCGCGCAGATTCACGAACAGCACGCCGCCGGGGTACCAGTTGCGTACGACCGCTGCCTCGTGGGCGACATGCAGCGCCAGTGCGGTCTTGCCGATCCCCCCGAGTCCGGAGACGGCGGAGACCACGACGGCCGAGGGGCCCTGCCCCTCGGGATCGAGGAGTTCCAGCAGCCGTTCGGCCTCGGACGTGCGGCCGACGAGGTGGGCCGGTGGAGCCGGAAGCGCGGCCGTTGCCTGCGGTACGGGGCCGGTACCCGTGGCGATGATGTTGTACTGGTCGCCGGCGAACTGCTCCACGCGTCCCGCTCCCTGGGCGCGCGCGTGCTGCTCTGCGCGGTGGGTACGCCGCTTCTCCCCCGCCATCCGGCTACCGCCCGCCGGTGTGCTGATCGCCGCCGATCTGCGTAATGCGCGCGGTGCCTGACGATTCGGCCTGCTGCTCCACATCACCAGAGGGCGCGGCCGCCGTGCCACCTCGGCTGCCGCCGATCTGTGTGGTCCGTGAGGCGTCCGTCGCCGTCGCCCGCTGGACCACCCGGCCGCCGCCCCGCGTCTCGCGCCCGGCCCACCAGCCGAGCGGCGCGCCGGCCGCGCCCGCGGCG
>NZ_JBSFUK010000035.1:0-48738 GCF_053591755.1 Streptomyces sp. NPDC002926 | reverse complement strand
TAAAAAAACAATAAAATTTTCTATTTTGTTTTTTTTTTGTTTTTTCTTCTCTTCTGCGGTTGACATCCTCCTCGGGGTCCTGCGCCGGCCCGGGCACGCTGAGCGTGCCGGGCCAGTCCCTTCTCAGTGCTTGCCGTGCGTCAGTGCACGCCACCCATGAGCGGCTGAACCTTCTTGCGGTACATGAAGATCGCGAGACCCGCGAGCGCGGCGAGGACGCCCTGGCTGGCGAACCAGCCCTGGGTATCGGTCGGCGCGCCGATCAGCTGGACCAGCGCGATGAGCGAGTCGCCGGCGGTGACGGCGAGGAAGAAGACACCCATCATCTGGGAGGCGTACTTCTGCGGGGCCAGCTTGGTGGTCAGCGACAGGCCGACCGGGGAGAGGCACAGCTCACCGATGGTCTGGATGAAGTACACGCCAACCAGCCACATCGGGGAGACGCGAGCGTCGCCCGCGGCCATGCCCTGCGCCACCATCATCACGCCGAAGGAGGCACCGATCAGTACCAGGGCCGCGGCGAACTTCGAGAGCGTGGTCGGCTCCTTGTCGCGCTTGTTCAGCGCGACCCACATCCAGGCGAAGAGCGGGGCCAGAGCCATCACGAACAGCGGGTTCAGGGACTGGAACCAGCTCTCCGGGAAGCTGAAGCCGAACAGCGTCGACTGGGTGTCGTTCTTCGCGAAGAGCGACAGCGTCGAACCGGTCTGGTCGTAGATCGCCCAGAAGACGGCGGCGGCGACGAAGAACCAGATGTAACCGGACATCCGGCGCTGCTCGACGTCCGACAGGTCCTTGTCCCGCTTGATGCGGAGCAGGTAGTACGCCGGCAGCACGAGGCCCAGGATGGTCAGCGGCCACAGCGCCCAGTTGATGGTGAACAGACCGGCCAGGCCGACGATGGCGTACGCGGCACCCGCGACGCCCAGCCAGATCAGCGACTTCTTGATCGTGCCGGCCCGCTCCTCGGCGGACAGCGGGGCCGGGACCTTGTGCGACTCCTCGCTCAGGTGGCGGAAGCCAAGGAAGTAGAAGAGCAGACCGATGGCCATACCCACACCGGCCATGGCGAAGCCGAGGTGCCAGCTGACCTTCTGGCCGACCCAGCCGATCGTCAGCGGGGCGGCGAAGGCACCAAGGTTGATGCCCATGTAGAAGATCGTGAAGCCACCGTCGCGGCGCGGGTCGTTCTTGTCCGGGTACAGGTGGCCGACCATCGTGGAGATGTTGGCCTTCAGGACACCCGAACCGGCCGCGATCAGCGCGAGACCGACGAAGAAGGAGATCTCCGCGGGGACCGCCAGCAGGAAGTGGCCGGTCATGATGATTACGCCTGCCATGGCCACGGCCTTGCGTGCGCCCCAGACCCGGTCACCGAGCCAGCCGCCGGGCAGGGCGAGCAGATACACCATCGCGTTGTAGACGGAGTAGATGGCGACGGCGGTCGCGTCGTTGAAACCGAGTCCACCGTCTGCCACGTTCGTGGCCAGGTAGAGCACGAGCAGGGCCCGCATGCCGTAGAAGCTGTAACGCTCCCACATCTCTGTCATGAACAGGTTGGCCAGGCCGCGGGGGTGGCCGAGGAAGGTCTTCTCGGACTCAGCGGAGCTGGCCGGGTCCTTCGTCAGGCTGGACGCCATGGTCGATCCTTGCTTGCTCGGGACGCGGCGCTTTGTGAGCGGTACGCGCCCGGTGTGGGGGTGGCCGGCACCGGCAACGGGTGTGCCCCACCCCACGCCTGAGGGGTTCACTCCGCAGAAGCGGGAGTCGAGGGGCAGTCCGCACCGGGATCCACGCCTCGCGCGCTGTGTCGCGCACCAGGCCCGGTCCATAGGTCATTCACTGTCTTCGAGGCCGGCAGAGCCAACCTCCGGCAGCAGAGAGACCCTTGGCGCGCTCGGCAGGCCAAAGGTCCCGTGTACTACTACAGGCGTCTCGCCACCATACGACACGACACAGTGGCATATGAAAGGACTTGAGACATGGATCACAGGATCCAAAGGGAACCGCTGCCCTAATTCGAAGGCGGCAACCATGATTGCATCCCAGACCCGCAGGCCTTGACGATCACGCCCCAACCAGCGAGTAACGCGGACTACCATCACCCACATGACCCGTGTACTGCTCGCCGAGGACGACGCTTCCATCTCGGAGCCGCTGGCCCGCGCCCTACGCCGGGAAGGTTACGAGGTCGAGGTGCGCGAGGACGGTCCGACCGCGCTCGAGGCCGGACTTGTGGGAGGCGTGGACCTCGTCGTCCTCGACCTCGGACTGCCCGGCATGGACGGCCTGGAGGTCGCCAGGCGGCTGCGTGCCGAAGGCCACACCGTGCCCGTCCTGGTGCTGACCGCCCGTGCCGACGAGGTGGACACCGTGGTGGGCCTGGACGCCGGCGCCGACGACTACGTGACCAAGCCGTTCCGGCTCGCCGAGCTGCTCGCCCGGGTGCGTGCCCTGCTGCGGCGCGGCGCCACCGAGCCGGTCCCGGCGCCCGCCACCCACGGCGTACGGATCGACGTCGAGTCGCACCGGGCCTGGATGGGCGACGAGGAGCTCCAGCTCACCGCCAAGGAGTTCGACCTGCTGCGGGTCCTGGTCAGGGACGCGGGTCGGGTCGTCACCCGCGACCAGCTGATGCGCGAGGTCTGGGACACCACGTGGTGGTCGTCCACCAAGACGCTGGACATGCACATCTCCTGGCTGCGCAAGAAGCTCGGCGACGATGCGGCGAACCCGCGCTATATCGCCACCGTCCGGGGTGTGGGCTTCCGCTTCGAGAAGAGCTGAGCCACGGGGCCGAGCCCGCCCCGGACAGAAACCGCGCCACGACGCCTACGCTGAAGTACGGGCACTCCCCGTACCCCGCGTCCCGCCCGGAGGGCACTTTGCGTCGCCGCCTCATCAACTCCACGCTCGCCGTCGTGCTCGTCGTCATCGCCGTCTTCGGGGTCTCCCTCGTCCTCGTCGAGACCCGCACCATCAGCAGCAGCGCCCAGGAGAGCGTGGACTCCGAGGCTCTCCGGCTCATCAGCATCGTCGACAGCCGGCTCATCGGCGGGGAGCCCGTCAACCCCGACATCCTGGCCGAACAGAGCGGTGCCAAGCGCTACGCGCTGATCCAGATCCCCGGCCGTTCGCCCATCGAGATCGGCAAGCGCCCCTCCGGCAGTGTCATCCGCGGCGTCGCGCGCGGCGAGCGCGGTGAGTCCGTCACCGTCGAGGAGTCCCGTTCCTCCGTCACCCGCGAGGTCGGCCGGACTCTGCTGATCATCGGCGGAGTCGCGCTGCTCGCGGTCATCGCCGCCGTACTGCTCGCCGTACGCCAGGCGAACCGGCTCGGCTCGCCGCTCACCGATCTCGCCGAGACTGCCGAGCGCCTCGGCTCGGGCGACCCGCGCCCCCGCCACAAGCGCTACGGCGTCCCCGAGCTCGACCGGGTCGCCGACGTCCTCGACTCCAGCGCCGAGCGCATCGCACGGATGCTGACCGCCGAGCGCCGGCTCGCCGCGGACGCCTCGCACCAGCTCCGTACGCCGCTGACCGCGCTCTCCATGCGGCTGGAGGAGATCACCGTCGCCGAGGACCTCGAGACGGTGAAGGAGGAGGCGAGCATCGCGCTCGCCCAGGTGGAGCGGCTCACCGATGTGGTGGAGCGACTGCTCACCAACTCCCGTGATCCGCGCACCGGTTCCGCCGTCGTCTTCGATCTGGACGAGGTCGTCAAACAGCAGCTGGAGGAGTGGCGGCCGGCCTACCGCAGCGTGGGCCGGGCGATCGTCTGCTCGGGGCGGCAGGGCATGCGCGCCGTCGGCACTCCGGGCGCGGTCGCCCAGGTCCTCGCCGCGCTGATCGAGAACTCGCTCATGCACGGCGGCGGCACCGTCGCCGTCCGCACCCGCGTCACCGGCAACCAGGCCGTCGTCGAGGTCACCGACGAGGGCCCCGGAGTGCCGGCGGACCTCGGCGCGCGGATCTTCGAGCGGACCATCAGCGGCCGCAATTCCACCGGCATCGGACTGGCAGTGGCCCGCGATCTGGCGGAGGCGGACGGCGGGCGGCTCGAGCTGCTCCAGCAGTACCCGCCGGTCTTCGCGCTCTTCCTGAGCCGCGTGCAGCGCAGCCACCACGACGGCCACACGCCGACGGTCAGATAGCCGTCGGGCGGCAGGGTCCGGCCCCGGCTCGGCGCCGGACGGGGCTCAGTGTGTGAGCGGGCTCGGCGCACGCCCGGGCTCAGCGTGCGAGCGGACTCAGCGCGCGACCCGGTCGGGCTGCGGCTGCCGCTGCCCGAGGAAGGACTCCGCTGTCTGTACGGCCTCGCGGGCCGGCAGCGCCCGGAACACCCAGGTGCGGTACGACCAGAAGCGGAACAGCGTCGCGATGCCGATACCGAGGAACTTGAACACATTGCTCTGGAGCGGACTGTCCCAGCCGAACCCGTACGTCGCGGCGTAGAGCACCCCGCTCTGGATCACCAGCCCGACCAGGCTGAACAGGAAGAAGAGCGTCAGCTCCTTGGTCCTGCGGCCCTTGTCGCGGTCCCGGTAGGTGAAGTAGCGGAAGCCCAGATAGTTGAAGGCGATGGCGACGACCGTGGCCACGATGCTCGCCCGTACGACGGGCAGGTCCGTGAGGGTCCGTACGAGATTGAAGACTCCCAGGTCCACCAGGAGCCCCACACCACCAACCGCGCCGAACTTCGCGAACTCGCGTGTGAGCTGCTCGAGCCGCACACGCAGTGCGCTTCGTTCACTCATGGTGATCGCTCAGCCCCGTTCGGGTCGGTGTCGTCAACTCAGCCATGCTAACCAGCACTCCCAGGAGTTGCCTGCGGACGTTTGCAAAGGAGTGGCGATGTTGTGACGAGGGCTACGGTGGCCCGGGCCCACGGGAGACAGGGCCACCGTGGGCGGCGGATACCCTAAGAGGGTGACGTTCCCGGTAGTCGGCATGGTCGGCGGCGGTCAGCTCGCCCGTATGACCCACGAGGCGGGCATCCCCCTCGGCATCAGATTCAAGCTCCTCAGTGACACTCCGCAGGACTCGGCGGCCCAGGTGGTCAGCGAGGTCGTCATCGGCGACTATCGCGACCTGGACACGCTCCGTGAGTTCGCGCGGGGCTGTGACGTGATCACTTTCGATCACGAGCATGTCCCGATCGAGCACCTGCGGGCCCTGGAGGCGGACGGTATCCCCGTGCGTCCGGGGTCCGAGGCCTTGGTGCACGCGCAGGACAAGGGCGTGATGCGCGCGAAGCTCGATGAGCTCGGTGCGCCCAGCCCGCGCCACCGCATCGTCGCGGACCCCGCCGATGTGTCGGCGTTCGCCGAGGAGGTGGGCGGCTTCCCCGTCATCCTCAAGACCGTGCGCGGCGGCTACGACGGCAAGGGCGTCTGGTTCGTCCGTACGCAGCACGACGCCGAGGCCCCGTTCCGGGCCGGTGTCCCCGTCCTCGCGGAGGAGAAGGTCGACTTCACCCGCGAGCTCGCGGCGAACATCGTCCGCTCCCCGCACGGCCAGGCCGTCGCCTATCCCGTCGTCGAGTCCCAGCAGGTCGACGGCGTCTGCGACACGGTGATCGCGCCCGCGCCGGACCTGCCGGAGGCGCTCGCGGGACAGGCACAGGAGCTTGCCCTGCGGATCGCGAAGGACCTCGGCGTCGTCGGCCATCTCGCGGTCGAGCTCTTCGAGACGACCGACGGCCGCATCCTGGTCAACGAGCTCGCCATGCGCCCGCACAACTCCGGCCACTGGACCCAGGACGGCGCAGTCACCTCGCAGTTCGCCAACCATGTCCGCGCCGTCCTCGACCTCCCGCTCGGCGACCCGCGCCCGCGGAGCGGCTGGACGGTCATGTGCAATGTGCTGGGGGGCGACTACCCCGACATGTACGCGGCCTATCTGCACTGCATGGCCCGCGACCCACAGCTCAAGATCCATATGTATGGCAAGGACGTGAAGCCCGGCCGCAAGGTGGGGCACGTCAACACCTACGGCGACGACCTGGACGACGTGCTGGAGCGCGCCCGTCACGCAGCCGGCTATCTCAGAGGAACGATCACGGAATGACCAGCCCCGCAGCCAGCCCCCTCGTCGGCATCGTCATGGGCTCGGACTCCGACTGGCCCGTCATGGAGGCCGCCGCGCAGGCCCTCGAAGAGTTCGAGATTCCCTTCGAGGTGGATGTCGTCTCCGCGCACCGGATGCCGCGCGAGATGATCGCGTACGGCGAGGAGGCCGACGGCCGCGGCCTCAAGGCGATCATCGCGGGCGCCGGGGGAGCGGCCCATCTGCCGGGCATGCTCGCTTCCGTCACCCCGCTGCCGGTGATCGGCGTGCCGGTGCCGCTGAAGTACCTCGACGGGATGGACTCCCTGCTCTCCATCGTGCAGATGCCGGCGGGCGTGCCCGTGGCCACCGTCTCCGTCGCCGGCGCCCGTAACGCCGGACTGCTCGCGGCCCGCATCCTGGCCACGCATGACAGCGAACTCCTCGCCCGTATGCGGGAGTTCCAGCAGGAGCTGAACGACCAGGCCACCGAGAAGGGCAAACGGCTGCGCACCAAGGTCGAGGGTGCGGGCGCCTTCGGCTTCGGGAAGTAAGAGGCAATGGACTCAGCCACGGACTTCCTCATCGCGGCGCGTGAACTCCTCGCCGCCCACCCCGTCGTCGACGGCCACAACGACCTGCCCTGGGCGCTGCGCCAGAACGTCCGCTACGACCTGGACCTCCTCGACATCTCAGGCGACCAGACCGGCCGGCTGCACACCGACATCCCGAGGCTGCGCTCCGGTGGGGTCGGCGCGCAGTTCTGGTCCGTGTACGTACGCAGCGACATGGCCGGCGACGACGCCGTCAGCGCGACCCTCGAGCAGATCGACGGGGTGCGCCAGCTCCTTGAGCGTTATCCGGCGGACCTGGCCGCGGCCCTGAGCGCCGACGATATGGAGAAGGCGCGTGGCGAGGGCCGTATCGCCTCGCTCATGGGCGCCGAGGGCGGCCACTCCATCAACAACTCCCTCGCCACCCTGCGGGCCCTGTTCGCGCTGGGCGTCCGCTATATGACGCTCACCCACAACGACAACATCGCGTGGGCGGACTCGGCGACCGACGAGGTGGGCGTCGGCGGTCTGTCGGCCTTCGGCCATGAAGTCGTACGGGAGATGAACCGCGTCGGCATGCTGGTCGACCTCTCGCACGTCGCCGAATCGACGATGCGGGACGCGCTCGCCACCTCGGTCTCGCCGGTCGTCTTCTCGCACTCCTCGTCCCGGGCCATATGCGACCACGTGCGCAACATTCCCGACGAGGTGCTGGCGCAGCTGCCCGCCAACGGCGGAATCGCCATGGCGACGTTCGTACCGAAGTTCATCCTCCCGGCGGCCGTCGAGTGGACCCTGGCCGCGGACGAGAACATGCGCGCGCACGGCCTCCACCACCTGGACACCACACGGGAGGCGATGAAGGTCCATCAGGCCTTCGAGGCGGCGAACCCCCGGCCGATGGCGACGGCCGCGACGGTCGCCGACCATCTCGACCATATGCGCGAGGTCGCCGGCATCGACCACGTCGGCATCGGCGGCGACTTCGACGGCACGGCCTTCACCCCGGCCGGGCTCGAGGACGTCGCCGGCTACCCGAACCTGATCGCGGAGCTGCTGCGCCGCGGCTGGTCCGACGCCGATCTGGCGAAGCTCACCTGGCAGAACGCGGTGCGCACACTGCGCGCGGCCGAGGACGTCGCCCGCGACCTCCAGAGGGGCCGCGGACCGTCCAACGCGACGATCGAGCAGCTCGACGGCTGAGTGCGTTCGGGGGTACGCGAACGAGGCGCCGTACCCCCGAACGCACCACCCTGCCGTGAACCCTCGCCGCTCCCGTGCCACGGTGGCCCTACGGCACCGCCGTCGAAGCTCGGAGCACCCAGACATGGCAGATCTCGAGGACGACCCCCATGCCGCCACCGCCGCGGTCGGTGATCTCGACAGCCCGGTCCCGCCCAGCACGAGAGTGCCGCCGGCCGGGCGGCCCGATCAGGCGGAGCCTGCCGGAAGCCTTGAACGCGCCCGCGAGCTCCTCGCCGCGCACCCCATAGCCGACGGTCACAGCGGACTGGCCCGGGCGCTGAAATACGCCTCCGGGTACGAGTACGACATCGAACTGGGCGAGCGGGTGCTGGAGACCGACATCCCGCGGCTGCGCGACGGATGCGTCGGCGCGCAGTTCCTGTCCCTGCACGTGCCGCCCGAGCTGACCGGGGAACGTGCGCTGAGCGCCACTCTGGAACAGATCGACCTGGTCCGCTCCCTGGTGGCCTCCTGTCCCGAAGGCCTGCGCCTCGCGCTGAGTGCCGACGACCTGGCCGACGCCCGCAACTGCGGCCGTGTCGCCACCCTCCTCGGCCCGGTGGCGGGTCCGGCGCTGAGCGACTCGCTGGGCACGCTGCGGGCGTTCCACGCCCTCGGCGTCCGCAGCCTCACCCTGGCGGGCACCAGCTGGACCCAGGGCACCGGGCTGACCCGCTTCGGCCACGAGGTCGTTCGCGAGATGAACCGCCTCGGTGTCCTCGTCGACCTCGCCGGGTGCTCGGCCGACACGATGCGCCGTACGCTCGCGGTCGCCGGGGCGCCGGTGGTCGTCTCGCACCACCCGGCGCGGGTCCCGGACGATGTGCTGGGCCTGCTGCGTGCCAACCGTGGCGTGTGCATGGTCGCGTGCACGGCCACGACGATCCGCGAGACGGCGGACCGCCTGGACCACGTCCGCGAGGTGGCGGGCCCGGAGTCGGTCGGCCTCAGCGGCGCCTACGACACCGGAACCCCGCACGCCCCGGGACTGGGCGATGTGTCCTGCTTCCCCCGGGTGATCGCCGAACTCCTCGACCGCGACTGGCCGGAGCCGGATATCGAGGCCCTGACCTGGTCGAACGTTTCGCGGGTGCTACGGGAGGCGGAGTTCCTGGCCCGCGCCACGCAACCGCGCCGCGGGCCGTCGACGGCAACGCTGCCGGCGCTGGACGCCTGAACCCCGGCGCGCGGGCCGGCCCGCCTGCTGAGGCGCGCGCCCGCCCCTCAGCAGGCGCAGAGGCAGAAGGGATGCCCCGCCGGATCCGCGTACACCCGCCAGGACCGTGCCCTGTCCGCCGCGTCCAGCACCGTCGCGCCCAGCGCCAGTACGCGCTTCTCCGCCGCGTCCAGATCCTCCACCGTCAGGTCCAGGTGGAACTGCTGCGAGCCGTCGGGAGCCGGCCACTTCGGCGGTACGAAGCCGGGCGCGGCCTGGAAGGCCAGCGGGGTGCCCGGGGCCTCCGCCAGGTCGACCCAGCCCTCCCCGTCGTCCTGGACCCGGCCGCCCAGCAGCGCGGCGTAGAAACGGCCGAGTGCGACGGGATCGGGACAGTCCAGAACGACGGTCCCCAGCGTGGCGATGGCCATGGTTTCCTCCTCGGTCTGTGTATCAGTTACCGCTAAGCACTGGTAACCGGTAACGGTTACTTGATGCTCTCCTATTGGAGGTAACGTCGCAACCATGAATGAGAAGGCGCCCGCACCGGGCGGCCTGTCGCTGGTCGAGGCCCTGGTGAATACGCTGGACGTCGAGACCGGCACCGACGCTCTGGACACGACGGAGGGCCGCGCCGCCTTCGGTCTCGCCGAGCGGGACGTCCCCGCCGCCCGCGAACTCCGCGAGGCCCTGCGCGCCGCCTGCCTGGCGCACGCGGGCCACCGCGCACCGGACCGCTCGCCGGCGGTACTCGACAGCTTCCTGGCCGAGGCGCCGCTGCTGGTGACGGTGGCCGAGGACGGCACGGCCGCGCTCCGTCCGGCGACCCCGGACACGCTCGTCTCGCGTATCGCCGAGGCACTCGCGGCCGCGGCCGCCAACGGGACCTGGGCACGTCTCAAGGCGTGCGAGGCCGAGGACTGCCAGTGGGCGTACTACGACCGCAGCCCGGCGGGCCGCCGCCGCTGGTGCTCGATGTCGGTCTGCGGCGCCCGCGCCAAGATGCGCACCTACAGGGCGCGCCGGTCGGACCCGGACGCCTCGGTCTGACAACCCGAGGGCCGGCCCGACCGCGGGCACGGGCCCGCACGCTCGAATCCGCCTCGCCCCCCGACGTGGCCGCTCAGGCGCGCGGGCGGCCCATCGCCCGGTACGTCCAGCCCGCCTCGCGCCAGTGCGCGCTGTCCAGCGCGTTCCGCCCGTCCAGGATGATCCGGCTGGTCGCGACCTCGCCCAGCGCCACCGCGTCCAGCTCGCGGAACTCGCGCCACTCCGTCAGGTGCAGCACCACATCCGCGCCGCGCACCGCGTCCAGCGCCGACTCCGCGTAGGCCAGCGTCGGGAAGAGGCGGCGCGCGTTCTCCATGCCCTTCGGGTCGTACACCGTCACCTGGCCGCCCTGCAGATGGATCTGGCCCGCCACATTCAGCGCCGGTGAATCCCGTACGTCGTCCGAGTCCGGCTTGAACGTCGCGCCCAGCACGGCGACACGCTTCCCCAGGAAGGAGTCACCGCCCACCGCGTCCCGCGCCAGTTCCACCATGTGACCGCGCCGCCGCATATTGATCGAGTCGACCTCCCGCAGGAAGGTCAGCGCCTGGTCGGCGCCCAGCTCACCGGCGCGCGCCATGAACGCGCGGATGTCCTTCGGCAGACATCCGCCGCCGAAGCCGATCCCGGCCCGCAGGAACTTGGAGCCGATCCGCTCGTCGTAACCGATCGCCTCGGCCAGCTTCACGACATCGCCGTCCGCGGCCTCGCACACCTCCGCCATCGCGTTGATGAACGAGATCTTCGTCGCGAGGAAGGAGTTCGCGGAGGTCTTCACCAGTTCGGCGGTCGGGAAGTCCATCACCACGAACGGCGACCCTTCGCCGACCGGCGTCGCGTACACCTCGCGCAGCAGCTTCTCCGCGCGCTCGCTCTCCACGCCGACCACGATCCGGTCGGGGTGCAGCGTGTCCTGGACGGCGAAGCCCTCGCGCAGGAACTCCGGGTTCCACGCCAGCTCCGCGTCCGCGCCCACCGGAGCCAGCTCGACGAGCAGCTCCGCCAGGCGGGCCGCGCTGCCGACCGGCACGGTCGACTTGCCGACGACCAGCGCCGGCCGCTTCAGCTGCGGTGCGAGTGAGGCGAAGGCGCGGTCCACGTACGACATGTCGCACGCGTACTCGCCGTGCTTCTGCGGAGTGTTCACGCAGACGAAATGAACGTCGCCGAACTCCCCGATCTCCTCCCAGGAGGTCGTGAAACGCAGCCGGCCGCTCGATCCCTCGATCCCGGCGACATGCTTGGCGAGCAGGTCCTCGAGTCCCGGCTCGTACATGGGGACCTTGCCGGCCGACAGCATCTCGATCTTCTCGGGAACGACATCGAGGCCGAGCACTTCGAAACCCAGCTCCGCCATGGCCGCGGCGTGTGTGGCGCCGAGATATCCGGTGCCGATCACGGTGATCTTGAGGGCCATGCGGTGCTCCAGTGAAGTGCGGGCTCAGGTGCGCTGCCCGAGCATAGCCGGGGCCGCGTACCGTGGTCGTGGTGACCGTGGGCGGGGGCGTTGGCGGTTGCTGCCGGTGGCCGGTTGGGGTTTCGCGGGCTGCCCGCTGCGGGGGGACGATTCCTGCTGTCGTCAAGCTCACGTATGCCTGGGAGCAGCAAGACCACTAAAATCAGGTTACTTAACGGTAGTTAGCGTCACTGGGGAGTGAGAGACCTTGGCCGGATCGGCTGATTTCGACCTGTACCGCCCGTCCGAAGAGCACGACATGCTCCGCGACGCCATCCGCTCGCTCGCCGAGGCGAAGATCGCGCCGTTCGCCGCCGAGGTCGACGAGCAGGCCCGCTTCCCGCAGGAGGCTCTGGACGCGCTGGTCTCCGCCGATCTGCACGCGGTCCACGTCCCCGAGGAGTACGGCGGCGCCGGCGCCGACGCGCTGGCGACCGTGATCGTCATCGAGGAGGTGGCCCGCGTCTGCGCGTCCTCCTCCCTCATCCCGGCCGTCAACAAGCTCGGCTCCCTCCCCGTGATCCTCTCGGGCGGCGAAGACCTCAAGAAGAGGTACCTGGGTCCGCTGGCCCAGGGCGACGGCATGTTCTCGTACTGCCTCTCCGAGCCGGACGCCGGCTCCGACGCCGCCGGTATGAAGACGAAGGCCGTACGCGACGGGGACTTCTGGGTCCTCAACGGCGTGAAGCGCTGGATCACCAACGCCGGTGTCTCCGAGTACTACACGGTCATGGCGGTCACCGACCCGACCAAGCGCTCCAAGGGCATCAGCGCCTTCGTCGTCGAGAAGTCGGACGAAGGTGTCTCCTTCGGCGCCCCGGAGAAGAAGCTCGGCATCAAGGGCTCCCCGACCCGCGAGGTCTACCTCGACAACGTCCGCATCCCCGCGGACCGCATGATCGGCGAGGAGGGCACCGGCTTCGCCACCGCGATGAAGACCCTGGACCACACCCGCATCACGATCGCGGCCCAGGCCCTCGGCATCGCCCAGGGCGCGCTGGACTACGCCAAGGGCTACGTCCAGGAGCGCAAGCAGTTCGGCAAGCCGATCGCCGACTTCCAGGGCATCCAGTTCATGCTCGCCGACATGGCCATGAAGCTCGAGGCCGCCCGCCAGCTCACCTACTCCGCGGCCGCCAAGTCGCAGCGCGTGGACGGCGACCTGACCTTCTTCGGCGCGGCGGCGAAGTGCTTCGCCTCCGACGTCGCGATGGAGGTCACCACGGACGCGGTCCAGCTGCTCGGCGGCTACGGCTACACCCGTGACTACCCGGTCGAGCGCATGATGCGCGATGCCAAGATCACCCAGATCTACGAGGGCACGAACCAGGTCCAGCGGATCGTGATGGCCCGCAACCTGCCGTAACCGCGGGGAAGTTCACGCACAGAGGCACCCTTCGGGGTGCCTCTGTCGTTTCTGCCCGCCACGGGCTTCACCGGGGCCGGGTTTCATGATGGACTGACGGTTACCTGATGACTGGGTTAAGGGGTAACCATGGGATCGTTGGCGCACGACCGGGACTTCCGGCTGTTCTGGGCCGGACACACCGTCTCCGCCGTCGGGACGCACGTCACCGCCGTCGCCCTCCCCCTCACCGCGGCCCTCACCCTCGACGCGGGAGCCGCCGGCGTCAGCGCCGTCGCCACCGCCACCTATCTGCCCAGCGTCGCCCTGCCGCTTCTCGCCGGGCACTGGCTGGAGCACCGGCGCAGGCGCCCCGTGATGATCGCGGCCGACGTGCTGCGGGCCGCCGCGCTCGGGGCGGTGCCGGTGGCCTGGGGGTTCGGCGCGATGTCGCTCGGGCTGCTGGTGGCGGTCGCCCTCGTCGTCGGCGCGGCGAGCGTCGTCTTCGACATCGCGAGCTTCGCGTACGTGCCGGACCTGGTCGAAGACACCGAACTCGCCGCGGCCAACCGCGCTTTGCAGGGATCGTCGACCGCCGCACAGGTCGGCGGGCCGGGCATCGCCGGTCTGCTCGTGCAGCTCCTCGGGCCTGCCGTCGCCGTCCTCGCCGACGCCCTCTCGTATGTCGCGAGCGCACTCGGCATCGCGGGCGCCCGGCGGGCCGAGCCCGAGCCCGCCGCCCAGGACGCCAGGCCCGGCATCGGGGAAGGGGTGCGGCAGATCCGGGTCAGCCCTTTCCTGCGCTCGCTCACCACCCACGCGGCGCTCTACAACGCGTCCGCGCAGATCCTCGTCGTCAATCTGGTCGTCCTCGCGGTCAAGGAGCGCGGACTGTCCGCCGGTGGCTACGGCCTGGCGCTGAGCGCGGGTGGCGCCGGGGCCTTCCTGGGCGCGATGCTCGGCCTGCGGGTCGCGGCCCGGCTCGGCTACGGCCGCGCCTTCGCCGTCTCGCTCGTCCTGTCCACGGGCGTCCCGCTCGCGCTGCCCCTGCTGCCCGGGCGCGGTCTGTCGTACGGAGTGCTGCTCGCCGCCTGCCAGCTGCTCTCCGGCATCGGGCTCGGCAGCGCCAATGTGCTGTCCGTCACGATCCGGCAGCTGCTGATCCCCAGGACAGCGCTCGCGCGCAGCAACGGCGCGTACCGCACCTTCACCTTCGGCGTGCTCCCGCTCGGCGCTGCGCTCGGCGGCGTCCTGGGCGGGGCGCTCGGCACCACCGGAGCCATGGCGGTCGGCAGCGCGGGCATCGCCCTGTCCGCGCTGCCGATGTTCACCCGAGAGATCCGGACCCTGCGCGACCCTCACACACAGCGGGCCGCCACTTCCGGAGGTGCCTGTGTGGGGGTCAGCGGTCCGAGGTGACCGTGACCTTCTCGTCGTTCTTCAGCTGCTCCACGAGCTGCTTGACCTTCTCCTTGTCCCAGACCAGGTTCCCGCCCGTGCTGCCCGAGATCGGCATGTTCATGGACTTGCCCTCGCCGCCCGTGACGCCCTTCATCGCGAAGAACATCTTGCCCAGCGACCACAGGGACATGTCCTTGTCGACGATGAGCGTGTCCAGGCCCGCGCCCATGGTCGGGTAGAGCTTGAACGGGTTGAGGATCGTGCCCGGCGTCGCCGTCTGGCTCGCCAGGGACGCGAGGAACTTCTGCTGGTTCTTCGTACGGTCCAGGTCGCTGCCCGCGAACGCGTACCGCGTCCGTACGAAGGCCAGCGACTGCTCGCCGTTGAGGGTCTGCTTGCCCGCCTGGAAGTCCGCGCCCGAGTTCTTGTCCTTGAAGGCCTTCGGGATGTCGATCTCGACGCCGCCGATCGCGTCCACGATGTTCGCGAAACCCGCGAAGCCGATCTCGACGTAGTGGTCGATGTGCAGGCCCGTGTTGTGCTCCACCGTGCGGACCAGCAGCTCCGGGCCGTCCTCCGCGTAAGCGGCGTTCAACTTGGTGTGCCGGCCCTTCGCCGGGAACAGCTTGCCGGAGTCCGAGCCCTTGAAGGACGGTATCTCCACATCCGAGTCGCGCGGCAGCGAGATCAGCGTCGGGCCGTTCGAGCCGTCGTGCAGGATCATCATCGAGTCGGTCCGCTTGCCCTCGGCCGAGCCGGTGTGGAGCTTCTTCTTCTCGTCGGCCGACATGCCCTCACGGCTGTCGGAACCCACGATCAGATAGTTCGTGCCCTCGCCGCTGCCCGGCCGCTCGATGACCTTGGCGAGGTCGACCTCGCGCTTGAGCTTGGAGTCGGCCCAGAAGTACGTGCCTATGGAGACCGCGAGCAGCAGTACGACCAGCGTCAGCGAACCTATCTTGAGCCGGCGGCGCCAGTCCGGGGCCGGGCCGGTGCCTGGCGGCCCGCCGTACGGAGGGCCTCCGTCGCCGCCCTGGCCGCCGCCCTGGCCGCCGTAGACCTGGCCCGTGTTGTAGCCGCTGTCGTACGCCTGCTGGTCATAGCCATCGTCGTACCCCCGCGACTGCGGCGGGACGCCGCCGCGCTGCGGAGGAGCAGGGCGCTGGACATGGCGCATCACGCGCGCGCCCTCGGGCTGCGCGCCCGAGCTGCCGCGTCCATAGCCGCGTCCGTTTCCGTTGCCGCGGTCGTCGGACCACCCATCGGGCCAATCGTTCATGCGGACCAGTGTGCAGTCATCGCCCCCGTGCCTCACAGGGCGTGTGGGGAATAGCACCAGGGCTGTTGCGAAGCTGATGCAATGTGGCCCGGCATATGGTGGTCGCCATGACAGATCAGGCCCAGCGCCCGGAGACAGAGATACCGGGCAAGCCCACCGCAGCGTCCCGTACCACCCTCAGCCACATCATGACCGGCAGTGACACCAACCTCCTCGGCACGGTGCACGGCGGCGTGATCATGAAGCTGGTGGACGACGCGGCGGGCGCGGTCGCCGGGCGTCATTCCGGCGGGCCGGCGGTCACCGCCTCCATGGACGAGATGGTCTTCCTGGAGCCGGTCAGGGTCGGTGATCTGGTTCATGTGAAGGCCCAGGTCAACTGGACAGGACGGTCCTCGATGGAGGTCGGCGTACGGGTCCTGGCCGAGCGATGGAACGAGTCCACCCCGGCGCAGCAGGTCGGCAGCGCCTATCTCGTCTTCGCGGCGGTCGACGGCGACGGCAAGCCCCGTCGCGTACCGCCCGTGGTCCCCGAGACCGAGCGCGACCGGCGGCGCTACCAGGAGGCGCAGATCCGCCGCACACACCGCCTCGCCCGGCGTCGCGCGATCAAGGAGCTGCGGGAGAAGCGCGCCGCCGAGGGCATCGAGGACTGACCAGGTCTTACGGGCAGACGACCTGGTCGCCGGTGGCCGCGGCGAACCTGCCCCGGTACACCTCCTCCGCCCGCACCGGCGTGACACCCTTGTAGTCCCGCCCCGCTGTCACCTTCAGTGTCGGCCCCTGCCGCTTGACCGCCCGCAGCTCGCACCCCGGCAGCGCGGCCGCGAGCGACTTCGCCGAGCGGTCCCAGCGTGGGTCGTACGTCACATAGGTACGGCGCACGTCGCGGCTCCCGCCGTTCAGCGGCGTGCGAGTGGTGTTGAAGCCGGTGGAGTGCAGGGCCGTGTCGACCGTCCTGCCGAGCCCGTCGGTGGGCGTGCCGTTGTAGACCTGCACCCGGATCTGCCGCGGCGGCACATCGACCACCGTCGCCTTCCGCGTCTTCGGCGGGTGCTGCGCGAGCGGCTTGTCCTCGCGCAGCATCTGGAAGAGCTTCTCGGACTTCGCGCGGTCCCACTTCACCGTGGAGCCGAGGCCCTTGGTCCATCTGCCGGCGGGGCGGACCGGCACGGACGTGAACTCCGACGAGGCGGGCGTGAAGTCGCGCATCGCCTCGCCGAGCGCGAGCATCTCCTCCGGTCCGAAGCCCCGGTCGGCCCGTACGGAGTTCAGCATCGTCGAGGCGACATCCCGGAACCTGACCGGGTTCAGCAGGACGCCGCTACTGCTCGCCTGGTGGATGAGAGCCGCGAGAAAGCGCTGCTGGCGCTGCATCCGGCCCAGGTCCGCCGTTCCGTCGATATGGCGCGAGCGCACATATTGCAGTGCCTGGCCGCCGGTGAGCCTGTGCGTGCCGACGCCCAGATTCAGACCGGTGTACGAGTCCTTCAGCGGCCTGACGTTGCAGATCTCCACCCCGCCCAGCGTGTCCACCGTCTTCATGAAGCTGGTGAAGTCGACCTCCAGATAGTGGTCGATCTTCACCTTGGTCATGTGCTCGACAGTCCGCACCGTCAGGCCCGGCCCGCCTTCCGAGTACACCGCGTTGAGCTTGATCGGGTGTGGTTTGTGGTGCTTGCCGGTGGCGACGACGGTGTGCTCGGGGATCTCGGTGTAGCTGTCCCGCGGCAGGCTCACCACACTCGCGCGCTCCCGGTCCGCCGAGATGTGCACCAGCATGATCGTGTCGGTGCAGCGGCAGGGCGCGCCGCCCAGACGGTACTTCCGCTTCTCCTGCGGCGTGATCTTGTCGCGCCCGTCGGTGCCGACGAGGAGCAGATTCATGCCGTGGCCCCCGTCGGGCCGGTTCTTCATGTCCCTGAACGGGTCGATGCGGCCGATGCCGGTGTCCACGCTCGTCATCACCGCGTGCCCGATGCCGCCCGCGCTCAGTACCAGGACCGAGAGCGATGTCGCCACCCGCATTCCCCAGCGGGGCCGCTTCACCGGCCGTCTGCTCCCGGCCGGCCGTCTCTTCCCGGCCGGCCGTCCGGTCCTGGGCTGAGCGGTCGGCTGCGGACGGCGGGAGCGGGGCGGCGTGGGCACGTGGGACACCTCCGCGAGTGACAGGGATCGCGAGCACCGTAGGCCCATACGATCTGCGACAACGGGCAGCGACCCGGCCGCCGCGCGTCCGTGTCCCCCGTTCGCGGTAACGTGGCGACCGATGAACGCCACACCCGCTGTCTCCGTGATCATGCCGGTCCTCAATGAGGAGCGGCATCTGCGCGACTCCGTCCGTCACATCCTCGAGCAGGATTACGACGGCGAGATGGAGGTGGTGATCGCGCTCGGACCGTCCACGGACCGCACCGACGAGATCGCCGCCGAGCTCGTACGGGAGGACCCCCGCGTCCACACCGTCCCGAACCCCACCGGCCGCACCCCGGCCGCGCTGAATGCCGCCATCAAGGCATCGCGCCATCCGGTCGTGGTACGGGTCGACGGGCACGGCATGCTGTCGGCCGACTACATCGCCACCGCGGTCCGGCTCCTGGAGGAGACCGGCGCGCAAAACGTCGGCGGCATCATGCACGCCGAGGGCGAGAACGACTGGGAGCACGCGGTCGCCGCCGCCATGACCTCGAAAATAGGCGTGGGCAACGCCGCCTTCCACACCGGCGGCACGGCGGCCCCGGCCGAAACCGTGTATCTGGGTGTCTTCCGTCGTGAGGCGCTGGAGCAACAGGGCGGCTACAACGAGGAGTTCATCCGCGCCCAGGACTGGGAGCTGAACTTCCGCATCCGCGAGGCGGGCGGCCTCATCTGGTTCTCGCCGGAGCTCAAGGTCCAGTACCGGCCGCGCCCCTCCGTGAAGGCGCTGGCCAAGCAGTACAAGGACTACGGCCGCTGGCGCCATGTCGTCGCCCGCTACCACTCCGGTTCCATCAACCTCCGCTACCTCGCCCCGCCGACCGCCCTCTGCGCGATCGCCGCGGGCCTCGTGCTCGGCGCTGCCCTCAGCCCGTGGGGCTTTGTGGTGCCGGCCGGCTATCTGGCCTCGATCGCCGCCGGATCCGTCCCCGCGGGCAGGGGCCTGCCGCTGAAGGCGCGACTGCAGATCCCCGTCGCGCTGGCCACGATGCACATGTCGTGGGGGTACGGCTTCCTGACCAGCCCGCGCTCGCTGGCGAAGAAGGTCATCGCGAGCCGCCGTCCGGCTGTGCGGACGGCCTCCGCCTGATACGCAGGAAGGGCCCCGGGTACGCATCGCGTGCCCGGGGCCCTTCGCGTACGACCTACCAGGTGAAGCCGGCCTGCACCGGCATGCACGCCGTCTTGTCCTCGCCGTTCAGGGGCTTCGCCGACGTCGGTGTCTTGTTGTCCTGCTGCCCCGCCGACTTCGGATAGGCATCGCCCTGACGCCAGTCCGCGCCCACGATCAGGCTGATGCCGGTGACCTCGGTCGACTTCTTCACCGAAGTCAGCGGAATCCCGAGGGATTTGGCGACCGCCTGCGCATCGCCCTCCAGTTCCGCGTTGGAGAAGCGGATGACCGTCTTCTTCTGCGGGTCGGTCGTGCTGTCGGCCTTGGCCAGGGCGTACCCCTTGCCGGTCAGGACCCCGGCGACCGCTGTCGCACGGCCCTTCTCGGCCGTCTGTCCGTCGCCCCCGGTGCCGTTCTGCACCATCACCGCGATCTCACCGGGCGCCGCCGCCGGGTCCTTGGACACGGCCGGGGTGGTGGTCGGCCGCTTCTTCGGGGCCTTGCCGTCCAGCGGAATGTCCTCGCGGACCATCCGGAACAGCTGCTCGGCATCGCCGGGCTGGGGCTCGACCTTCCCCTCGAAGCGCGTGGAGTAGAAGTTCGGCATCGTGGTCATGGTGATCCGGCCGGTGGGAACGCTCTTGAGCTCCTCGCCCAGGTCGTACAGGTCCTTGACGGTGTTGATGCCCTTGTCGACGGTGAGCGCGTCGATGGCGGCCTCGGCGAGGTTGCGCAGCTTGGCCGGGTCGGTGAGCTTGGTGTTCTTGCGCAGCTCCCGGACCATCGAGTTCATGTACATGTGCTGCGCGCGTGTGCGGGCGAGGTCGGTGCCGTCGTCGAAGCCGTAGCGCGTACGCAGCCATTGCAGGGCCTGCTCGCCCTTGACCGGGTGTGTGCCCGCCTCCAGCTTGAGGCCGGAGCCCTGGCCTTTCTTGTTGCGCGAGTAGACGTTCTTCTCGACGCAGACCGGGACGCCGCCGATGGCGTCGGCCATGGAGACCACACCCGCGAAGTCGATCATCATGAAGTGGTCGATGGTGATGCCCGTGAGCTCGTACCAGGTGGCCACCGTGCAGCCGGGTCCGCCACGGCCCAGCGACTCGTTGGTCGGCGCCTCTCTGGTGGCTCGGTACGTCTTGCCGGTGTCGGGGTCCTTGCACTCCGGGATCTTCAGCACGGTGTCGCGCGGCATGCTGATCACCGAAATGTTGCTGCGGTCGGCCGAGACGTGCACCAGCATCTGTACGTCCGCCAGCGGCACGCCGTTGAACGTCTCCTTGGCGCCGCCGAGCTCCTGGTTCTTCTTGGAGTTCCGCGCGTCCGAGCCGATCAGCAGGATGTTCAGCGGCGTCTGACCCGCGGCGTTGGCCTGGTGCTCGCGCATCTTGCCGCCGAGCGTGAGGTCGTCCTTCTTGAGCTTGCTGTTGAGGTGCTCGTAGTACAGATAACCGGCCGCCGCCGTGCCGAGTATCAGCAGCGACAGCACGGACGCGACCCACCGCAGTATCCGGCGCTTGCCGCGTTTCTCGCGCCGTCTCGGGCCACCGCGCCGGTGGCCGCTCTCCGCGCCGCCGTCGCCGTTCTCCGTCGCGGTGTCGTCGCCACCCGGCTGGTCATGCCGGTCCTGGCGGCCGATCGTGTCCGTGCGGCCCTTGGGAGCCTCCCCTCCCTCGCCGTACAGGCTGTCGTCCCATCCCAGTTCACGGGCCTGCCGGACGCGGTCCCGCGTCCCCTCCCCCCGCACCCTGTTCTGTCCCACCCCGGGTCCCCCCTGTCGTTCAGGCTCTCCCCATGACCCGGTGTTCCGGCGTCATTTGGCACATACCTGTTTGTCTGCTTCTACCTTCTGCACACCCTCCGGCGCCTTGGCCGGACCGGTGATGGGCACCCCTGCGCCCTTGTAGTCGGAGCCGAGGGTCAGCGTCATCGCCGCACGCCCCACGGCGTCCTTCGTGCCCGGCTTCAGTGCCGCGGCCGGCAGACCCATCAGGTCCGCGAGCTTGCGGGCCTGATCGGCCTGGTTCGGTGCGTACGTCAGCGTCGTCCTGCCGAGCTTCTGCGGGGCGTTGCCCTCATTGCTCGACTTCAGTACGCCTTCCTCGTTCTGCAGCCAGGTCAGGGTCGCCAGTGCCGCGCCCTGCGTCTCGCTGCCGTTGAAGACCGCTACCCGTACCTCGGAGGCGGCCGCCCTGGTCCCCTCGAGCAGGCCCTGCTGCTTGTTCTTGGCGTCCTGCTCCTTCTGCTTCACCTCGGTGAGCGAGGTGTCGTTCTGCATCATCGAGAACAGCGGCTTGGCCTTGGACTCGTTGAGCAGCACGGTCGCGCCGTCGGTGTTGTCGACCACCGGCACGGTCGCGAACGTGATGTTCTTCGGATTCACCTTCGAGAGCTCCATACCGAGATCGCGGAGCCTGGAGATCTTCCCTATCCCGCTGTCGACCGTGAGCGCCTTGGTGGCGGCCTCGGCCAGGTCCCACATCTTGCTGGGGCTGGAGAGGGTGTCGCTGGACTTCATCTTCCGGATCAGCGAGCTCAGGAACTGCTGCTGGATCTCGATCCGGCTCAGGTCGCCGCCGAAGCCCACCGAGTGACGGGTACGGACGAAGGCGAGAGCCTGCTCCCCTTCGAGGACGTGCTTGCCCGCCGGCAGGTTGAGCTTGGAGTCCTTGTCATGGATGTCCTTGGCGAGACAGACCTCGACGCCACCGACGGCCGTCGTCATCGACTTCACCGCGTTGAAGTCGGCCATCATGAAGTGGTCGACGGTGAGTCCGGTGAGCGCCTTGACCGTACGCATGGTGCAGCCGGGGTCGCGGCCCTCCTGGCCGAGGCTCTCGTTGAACCGGGTCTTGTGCGTACCACGTATGACCTCGGTGCCGTCCGCGGTCTTGGTCTCGCAGTCCGGGATGTCGGTGATCAGGTCACGCGGGATGGACAGCGCGGTCGCGTTGGTCCGGTCCTTGGAGACATGGAAGAGGATCGAGGTGTCGGCGTGGCCGACGCTGTTCTTGTCGCCGTAGCCGTCGTTGCCCTTGCCGGACCGCTTGTCCGTGCCGATCACCAGGATGTTGACGGCCTGGTCCTTCTTGAAGCCGCCGCTGCCGGCGCCTGTGACGTCGACCGTGTTCAGGTTCGAGTTGAAGTGCTGGTAGACGAGGTACGCACCGATGGAGCCGGCGGCGACGACGAAGGCCATCACGCCGCCCGTCCACAGCAGCGCCTTCTTCTTGCGCGACTTGGGCTGCTTGCGCTTGCGGCGGCCCGCAGTGGGGGGCGGCGTACCGCCGGAACCGCTGCCCGCGCGGCGCGAGCGCTGGCCCGGGACCTCACGTCCCGGAGTCTCGCGGCCGGGAACCTCCCTGCCCGGAGCCTCCTGTCCGGGCACGCCGGGACTGCGGCGCGTCGAACTTCGCGGTGCCGGGGTTCTGGGAGCCGTGGATTTCGCAGCCGACGACTGCTGTCCGGATTGGTCCAGTCGCAGTTCGTAATTGCCTGTCTGCGGGTTGAATACCCACTGGTCGGCGGGGTCGATCTCGTCCGCCCGCCCACGGCTTTGCGCATCCACGGTTGCCTGAGTCCTCCGTCGGTGCCACGCGAGGCGCCTCCCCCGAAGGGCGCTCGGTCTTTCGGTCCTGCAGTGCGCGACCCAAGGTCGGAAGCACCGGATCGCGTCACACTATCCGCCCAGTTCAGCGTCGGGCGACGCTCGTGACAAATTCCACGTCCCTTACAAGCGGGCATTCCGCCCAATCGTCATGGACCGCCGACTCCGGCTTGGCCATCGCTTTACCCGCACATGCCCGCGGCCGCATTCGTGCCGGAGAAAGTCGGCGTCGGATTCGGGCCCCCGGACGCGCTCTCGTCGGTCCCGGCCGAGGACTGCTGCGAATCATTTCCGGATCCCGCATCTTTGTCCTTCTTTCCGGCGACGACCGCGACGGGTGTGTCTTCCCGCAGCCGTTTGAAGAGCTGGGCGGCCTTGGACTCGATGAGCTCGTCGCGGTTCGGGTCGGCGCGGTACGGCTGCCGGGGAACTGTCAGGAACTGCACCTTTTCCGTCGGAATGTTACGAACCGAGCGGGTCAGGTCGTACAGGTCTCTGAGCGAGTCGAGACCCGGATCGGTGGTCAGCGACTTGGTCGCCGCGTCCAGCACCGGGTAGAGCCGGATCGGATTGAGCAGTACGCCGTTGCTCTGCACCTTCTTCACCAGCGCACCGAGGAACTGCTGCTGGCGGTCCATGCGTTCGGTGTCGCTGCCGTTGCCGATGGACTTGCGGGCCCGTACGAAACCGAGGGCCTGCTCGCCGTTGAGCGCCTGCTTGCCGGCGGGAAGCTTGAGGTGTGCGTCGGCGTCGTCGATCGGCTCCTTGAGGCAGACCTCGACCCCGTGCACGGCGTTGACCATGTCCTTGAAGCCGCTGAAGTCGACCACCATGTGGTGATCGACGCGGATCCCGGTGAAGCGTTCGACGGTGCGGATCGTGCAGGCCGTACCGCCGAACTCGAAGGCCCAGTTGAACTGCGAGAACTGCTCCTTCGTGCGGGTCCCGTCCGGCCTGTGGCAGCTCGGGATGGTCACCATCAGGTCGCGCGGGATGGACATCGCCGTCGCGCTCTGCCGGTTGGCGGCGATATGCAGCAGGATCGTGGTGTCGGAGCGCTGGCTGCCGCCGTCGTCGCGGCCGTACTTGCTGTTGCCCTCGCCGGAGCGGGTGTCGGAGCCGAGCAGCAGGATGTTCTGCGCGCCGTGCGCGACGGGCGTCGGGCGCTCCTTCTCGTATGTCTCGAGCTCGGCGGCGGCGGTGGTGTCGGTGGTGATGTTGCCGTCGAGTTTGCGGTAGAACCACCAGCCGACGCCGGCCGCGGCGAGCAGGACGACGGAGGTGCCGAGCGCGGTCCAACGCATCCAGCGGTGCTTGTGGTTGGGGGTTCCGGCAGGGGCGTCGTCGGTGGTGTCGTCGGTGCCGTCGGTGTCGGCCGGCTGTCCGTCGGCGGCGGACGGCGTGGCCGGGGCCTCGTCCGGTAGCCCACCGGCCGTACCGGCTTCGCCCTTCGGGACCTCGTTCGCGGCGGCGTCGCCCGTCGGGACTGTGTCCGCCGCGTCCGCCGTGCCCGCCGCGTCCGCCGTGCCGGCCTCGGGCCCAGACGTTCCGGCGGTCGGCTCGTCGTCGGCCGGCTTGTCCGGTTCGGCGGGCGTGCCAGCACTGTCCGTCACGTCTGCGTCCATCCTTCATGGCGTCGGCGGCGCGCTGGGTCGCCGATCGCAGGACTAGACGGCTGAACCTCACGCTTGGTTGTCTTTTGAAGCACGGGTATCGCCGATCATGTACCGGAGTTGATGCTGAGGCCCGGGGGCTCGGCCCGTGTGTGCGCCACACGAGTGGACCTCAGAGGCTTCTCATACCGCGGTGTTGGTGACGCGCTCGCTTTCGATCCGCTTCCCGAGGCCCTCTTGGGACAGCTCGCCGAGATGGCGGCACAGCACCACCGACCCGCCGGCCGCCAGCGGCGCGAACAGCCCGGCCGACAGCCCCTCCCAGGAGTCGTACGAGCGTCCCGTCAGTAGTCTCGAACCGGGCGAAAGCCCCAGATCGGCAGCATCCGTGCGAGCCCGCTCGACCAGTTGCGCGCCCGTCAGCTCCAAGCCGCCGACGGCGAGCGCGGGCGCGGCCGGGTCCACCGGCGCGTAGGGGGCGAAGCGGTCACCCTGCCCCGGCACCTCCACCGCGTAGTCGGCGAAGCCCGCCGGCGGCTGCGGGAAACGGCCGCCCAGCGGCCGCAGCGCGAGAGCGACCCGCTCCCCGGAACAGGCCCGCGCCGCCTCCAGCGTGTCCGGGCCGCTGACCACGAGATCGGCGTCCGCCGGGTCGCCGCCCACCTCCACGCTCACCCCGACCGAGGAGCAGGCGAGCAGCCAGACCGCGCTCTGCCAGTGCGCAGGAAGCAGCAGCGCGAGCCGGTCGCCGGGCGCGGCGGCAAGATCGCCCTGGAGCAGATTCGCTGTCTTGGCCACCCAATTGGCGAAGGTGGCCACGGACAATTCGACGCGCTCACCGGTGGCGTCGTCGTAGAAGGTGACCAAGGGGCGCGCCGGGTCCGCGGCGAGCGCGGATCGCAGCAGGTCGGCAGGGGTACGGTCGCTGGCGTTCACGCGCGCAAGCGTACGCGGCACGGTGCCGGACAGGCCGCCGTACCGGTGATGCGTACACCCCTCGGGCCGATGCGCCGTCAATTTCCTTGAGGAGCGGAGTCGGCGGGCCCGGGTCAGGATCGAACCCATGCGTGGATTCCTAGCTTCTTCGATCGGCGTCGCGTGCACTGTCGCGCTCGTACTCCCGCTCTCGTCGGCCTCCGGCGCCGCCGCCGTGTCGCCCCGGGCGCCCGATGTGCCCGGCTCCACCCAGTCCCTGCCACTCGCGCCCCTCGACGAGACGGATCCGGGCCGGTCCCTCGGGCCCGCGGCGGAACAGGGGCTGACCCGTCGTGACGTCAGACCGTTCTCCTTGGTCGGCGTCGTCTGGGACGACGTGAACGCCGTACTCCACGGCAGCGTCCAGGTCCGCACCAGAGCCGTCGGCTCCGGCGCGTGGTCCGGCTGGCAGGACGTGGAGACCCACAACGACGAGCACCGCGCCGATCCCGGTACCAGGGAGAGCGAATGGGGGAGGGTCCGCGGCGCCACGGCCCCGCTCTGGGTCGGAGCCTCGGACGGCGTCGAGGTACGCGTCAGCGCGGAGGCGGCGGGACCGTGGCCGCTGCCGGAAGGACTCAGCCTCGAACTCGTCGATCCCGGCGGGGACTCGGTGGCCGCCCAGGCGCCGCCCGCGGGCGGGGAGGGGGCGGTCGATCCCGGCGACGAGGTGGCGATGTCGGAGGAGGATGTGATCCCGGCGCTTTCCCGGGCCGAGACGGAAGCGGACGCGAAAGCGGCGGGCGCGATCGGCGCCCTGGAAGCGAGTCCGTACATCGGACCGCGCCCGCGCATCATCACGCGCAAGGGATGGGGCGCGGACGAGTCGCTGCGCGAGCCGGGCTTCGTCTACACCAATTCCGTGAAGGTCGCCTTCGTGCACCACACCGCCACCGGCAACAGCTACACCTGCGCCCAGGCGCCCTCCGTCCTGCGCAGTATCTACCGCTACCACGTAGTGAGCAGTGGCTGGCGCGACTTCGGATACAACTTCGCCGTCGACAAGTGCGGAAACATCTACGAAGGGCGCGCGGGAGGTGTGGCCAATCCGGTCCTCGGCGCGCACACTCTGGGATTCAACACGGACAGCACGGGAATCGCCGTGCTCGGCACATACAGTCTGTCCACCCCGCCCGCGGCCGCGGTGAACGCCATCGCGCAGCTGACCGCCTGGAAGCTCGGGCTGTACGGAATCGACCCGCGCGGCAAGTCGGTGCTGACGTCGGGAGGAAGCGGCAAGTACGCGAAGGGCAAGAACGTCAGCTTCAACACCATCTCCGGGCACCGGGACGCATTCTTCACGGAATGCCCGGGAAGCCTTCTCTACGGCAAGCTCGGCACGGCCCGGACCTCCTCGGCGGTGTTGCAGGGCCGGAGCTGACGGGGAAGGCGCCGACCAACTGCATACACTGCCGGTCTCGAACGAGTGACCGTTGCCGGCCCCATCAGGAAGCAGAGACGACAAGGTGACAGAAGCGATCCTCCTGGTCGGCGGCAAGGGCACCCGGTTGCGCCCGCTCACCGTCAATACGCCGAAGCCGATGGTTCCGGCGGCAGGTGTCCCGTTCCTGACGCATCAGCTGGCGCGTGCGCGGGCGGCCGGGGTCGAGCACATCGTGCTGGCCACGTCGTACCTGGCCGAGGTCTTCGAGCCGTACTTCGGCGACGGCTCCTCGCTCGGCCTCCACCTGGAGTACGTCACCGAGGAGGAGCCGCTCGGCACGGGCGGAGCGATCCGCAATGTCGCGTCGCGGCTGCACTCGGGCCCGGAGGATCCGGTCCTGATCTTCAACGGCGACATCCTGACGGGCCTGGACATCGCTGCGCTCGTCGCCACGCACCAGACGTCCGGCGCGGACGTCTCGCTCCATCTCACCCGGGTCGAGGATCCGCGGGCGTTCGGTCTGGTGCCCACGGACCCTTCCGGCCGGGTCACGGCCTTCCTGGAGAAGCCCCAGACGCCGCAGGAGATCGTCACCGACCAGATCAACGCCGGCGCGTACGTCTTCCGCCGCTCCGTCATCGACACCATCCCGACGGGCCGCCCGGTCTCGGTCGAACGCGAGACCTTCCCCGACCTGCTGTCCTCCGGAGCCCACCTCCAGGGCATGGTCGACTCCACGTACTGGCTCGATCTCGGCACCCCGCAGGCCTTCGTCCGCGGCTCCGCCGACCTGGTCATGGGGCGCGCCCCGTCCCCGGCGGTCCCGGGCCGTTGCGGCGACCGCCTGGTCCTTCCGTCGGCGACAGTGGCGCCCGACGCGAAACTGACGGGCGGCACGGTGATCGGCGGTGGCGCCCGGATCGGCGGCGGCACCCGGATCGACGGCAGCGCGGTCCTGGAGGGCGCGGTGGTGGAGGAGGGCGCGGTGATCTCCGCCTCGCTGATCGGCGCGGGCGCGAGAGTCGGAGCCCGCACGGTCCTGTCGGGCGTGGTGGTCGGCGACGGCGCGTCGGTGGGCGCGGACAACGAGCTCCGCGACGGCGCGAGGGTGTGGTGCGACGCGGTGCTGCCACCGTCGTCGGTGCGGTTCTCTTCGGACCAGTAACCACAGGGGCCGGGCCGAGGACCGCCTACCCTCATAGGACACCCGATCCCCGAGGACCCCGACCGTGGCAGGACGCTTCAGCCCCCGCCCCACCCGCACCACCGTGCGAGGCGGCTACACCGCCGTCCCCTCCGGCGTCCCCGCGCAGACGCGGGGCGGCTCCCGCACGCGGTGCTGGACGCCCCCCGGGCCCCTCGACCTCGGGATCGTGCTCGGGCCGCTCCGTCGCGGGCCCGGCGACCCCACCTTCCGTACCACCCCGGACGGCTCCGTCTGGCGTGCCACCCTTACGCCCGCCGGGCCCGGAACCCTCCGCGTCGCCCTGCACGCGAGCGCCGGCGCCGCCGAGGCCGAGGCCTGGGGCCCCGGCGCCGACTGGCTGCTCGAGCACCTCCCCGCACTGCTCGGCGAGGCGGACGACCCCGCCGCCTTCACCCCGCGCCACCGCCTCGTCGCCGCGTCCCAGCACCGCCGCCCCGGCCTCCGCCTGACCCGCACCGGCCTGGTCCTGGAATCGCTGATCCCCTCGATCCTGGAGCAGAAGGTCACCACGGACGAGGCGTACCGCGCCTGGCGGCTGCTCGTACGGAAGTACGGCGAGCCCGCACCCGGCCCGGCAACGCGTATGTGCGTGATGCCCGAGCCCCGCACCTGGGCGCTGATCCCTTCCTGGGAGTGGCACCGTGCGGGCGTCGACAACAAGCGCGCATCGACGATCCTGCGCGCGGTCCGTGTCGCCCGCCGTCTGGAGGAGGCCGCGGCGATGGAGCCCCAACAGGCCCAGGCAAGACTGGAGTTGATCTCCGGCATCGGCCCCTGGACCTCCACCGAAACGGTTCAGCGCAGCAACGGCGCCCCCGACGCCGTCACCGTCGGCGATCTGCATCTGCCCGGCATCATCGGTTACGCGCTCGCGGGCGACCGCGACGCGGACGACGCGGCGATGCTCGAACTCCTGGCCCCGTACGCAGGCCAGCGCCACCGAGCCGCCCGCCTGATCCTGCTGAGCGGCCGCACCCCGGCCCGCCGCGTGCCCAAGATGCCCCGCACCGACATCTCCAAGCTGTAGCTAGCGCACCTCGATGAAGGCCGAAGCCTCCCGCGCCGGCCGTTCCTTCGGCGCTCCGGCCGCATGCCCGACCGCCACCGCGCCCATCGGATCCCATCCGGCCGGCAGCCCCAGCACGTCCCGGACGACCTCGCGGCAGAACATCGTGGACGACACCCATGCCGAGCCGAGCCGTTCACCCGCCAGCGCCACCAGGAAGTTCTGCACGCCCGCGCCCGCCGCGACCACGAACATCTCGCGCTCGGCGGCATCGCGCCGCGGATCCCCGTAGTGGTGCGCGCCGTCCATCACCAGACACGGCACGACCAGATACGGCGCCTTGCGCAGCACGTCCCCGCGCCGCACCCGCCTGGCGATGGATTCCTCCGACTTGCCGTCGCGCCGCAGGTCGGCGATCCACGCGTCCCGCATCGCGTCGAGCAACCCGGTGCGCGCCGAAGCGGATTCGAGGAGTACGAACCGCCAGGGCGTCGTGTGATGCGGTGCCGGAGCCGTCACTGCCGCAGCGACGGCGCGGCGCACCGCCCCGCCGTCCACCGGCTCCTGAGTGAACTCCCGCACCGTACGGCGCTGGGTGACCGCCTCCCGTACCGCCTCCGAGGTCCCCAGCCGGAACATGTCGTCGGCCGCGACCCGGACCATCGCGCGCGCTCCCTCGGCCGCGTCGGCCACCAGATGCGGCAGACCGCGCACCACCGCGACCGGCAGCCCCTCCGTCTTGCCCTTCACCAGGTCGCCCGCCGCGGCCAGTTCGTCCGCGGTGGCGACGACGGTCGCGCTCAGCGGATTGCCGTGCGCATCGGCCCCGCCGCGCAGATCGTCCAGCACCCGCACGCCCGCCGCGCCGATCGCGACATCGGTCAGACCGTTGCGCCAGGGCCGGCCGAAGGTGTCCGTGACGATCACGCCGACGTCGACCCCGAGCGATGCCCGCAGCCCCTCCCGGATCGCCCGCGCCGAGGCATCAGGATCGGCGGGCAGCAACAGCACTGTTCCGGCAGGGGTGTTGGAGGCGTCGACGCCGGCCGCGGCCATCACCAGGCCCTGCCGGTTCTCGACGATCCGCAGGGGGCCGCGCCGCGCCACCACCCGTACCGTCTCCGCGTCGATGGCCGCCTCGCGGTCGGCCGCCTCGACGATCCGCCCCTCCGCCTTGCTCACGATCTTCGACGTGACGAGCAGTACGTCGCCGTCCACCAGCTCGGGCGAGGCGGCGGTGATCAGCTTCGCGAGGTCGTCGCCCGGCCGGACCTCCGCAAGACCGGGCAGCGCCCAGACCCGGTAGGAGGGCGGGTTCACGCCCGTACTTCCTCGGCCAGCGCCAGCGCCTGACGCGCCATCTCGGCGGTCGCGTCCACATCCGTCATCAGCAGCGGCACGGCCCGGCAGCGGATCCCCGCCGCCTCGACCTCCGCCACCGCGCCCGCGTCCACCGTGTCGACCAGCCAGCCGTCGAGCAGCCCCGAGCCGTAGTGCTGGGCGACGGCCGCGGCCGTCGCCTCCACGCCCACCGCCGCCAGGACCTTGTCGGCCATGCCACGCACCGGCGCGTCCCCGACGATGGGGGACAGGCCCACGACCGGGACGCCCGCCTCGGCGATGGCCTCGCGGATCCCGGGAACGGACAGGATCGTGCCGACGCTGACGACGGGGTTGGACGGCGGGAAGATGACGACGTCGGCGGCGGCGATCGCCTCCAGCACCCCGGGCGCCGGCTTCGCCTGGTCCGCGCCGACGGGCACGACGGCCTCCGCGGCCACGGACGCCCGCAGCTTCACCCAGTACTCCTGGAAGTGGATGACCTTGCGCTCGCCCGGCCCCCCGGCGGAGCCGTTGTCCGGCACGGTGACGGCGACATGCGTCTCCACACGGTCGTCGGACATCGGCAGCAGCCGTACGCCCGGGTTCCAGCGCGCGCAGAGCGCCTCGGTGACGGCGCTGAGCGGATAGCCCGCGCCCAGCATCTGCGTACGGACGATGTGCGTGGCGAAGTCGCGGTCGCCGAGGCCGAACCACTCGGGTCCCACGCCGTACGCGGCGAGCTCGCTCTTGACCTGGAAGGTCTCGTCCGTACGCCCCCAGCCCTGCTCCTCGTTGATGCCACCGCCGAGGGTGTACATCACGGTGTCGAGGTCGGGGCAGACCTTCAGTCCGAACAGATGGATGTCGTCGCCGGTGTTGCCGATCACCGTGACGTCCGCTTCGGGCGCGGCCTGCTTGAGACCGCGGAGGAAACGGGCGCCGCCGATGCCGCCGGCCAGAACCACAATGCGCATGCGGACAGTCTGTCAGGCGGAGCCTGGTCCCATGAGGGTGGTGGCCGGGACGGGAGCACCTCCCCGCGGTAGCCGGGGGAGGGCGGGGGTGTCAGGCGGGGACGGCCTTCCGTTCCGCCGGGGAGCGGCCCTGGCATTGCGCATGGGCGACCCCGGCGCTGTGCATCGGCATCTCGGTCAGACCCGGGTAGTAGATGTGCAGGCTGACGGCCGGTTCGAACGAATCATTGACGACCTCGTGCACATAGCCGGGCGCGAACACCCGCTGCGCGCCGGCCGACAGGGACCGGGAGGTCTCCGCGGTGCGCTCGGTGAGCTCGCCGTCGAGGACGGTCAGCACACCGGAGGAGAGTCCGTGGTCGTGCAGTCCGCTGCCCTGGCCCGGGACCCAGGACAGCAGCCACACCTCGTAGCCGGGGCCGGTGCGCAGCCGGTGGTACCAGCGGGTGGTGGTGTCGTACTGGACGAGGTGGGCCCACTGCGCGCGGTCGGCAGCGATGGAGCGGGCCAGGCCGACGAAGTCGGCGACAGTGGCCGGGTGCTCGGGGGCGGGCTGGAGGAGGTGCTGTACGGCGAGGATGTCGCCGGCGATCTGGAGGTCGCTGTCGCTGTTCATGGGTGCGGTGGTTCCTCGGCAGAGAACGTGAGTTGCAGTGCTGGGGTCCCCCGGACGGAGTTTGGGGGAGGGTGTCGCAGGACATGCGGTGCATACGGAGATGAGCCGTACGCGGTGGTGAAGCTGGAGCGCTAAGGCATCAACAGCTGGAACAGCAACAGCGCGCCTGGACAGCGCTGCGGAACCCACGGATGTGGGTGGCGAAGAGCGCTGAGGTCACTGGCATGCAATCAAAGGTGACGGGTGGGTTCAATACTGTCAACCCAATGACCGATTTGGCGGTAATGTTTCACCTCATCCGGTTACTGGGTGCGGAGAAAGGTTTGTGCAGTCGCTGCCGCGGAGACATGGCGCAGCAACCGCGCTCGCAAACGCCGTTGCGGTCCCGTGATCGGACTGTGATCCGGATCGCTTCAGTGGCTCGATGTGCAACAAGATCGAACCCTGCGACGTCTCCTCTGTGTGAGAGGGAGAGCGCGGGGCAGGCTGCTGACCGGTGTCAGGTTTTTCATGATTTGAACACTTTCCGCATAGCTTTGGTTCCCCAGAGTGAATACCGGGCCCAATAGCAGATCTCGGCTTGACTGGCTCGGAGCACCACACTTGTAATTTCACTCGTGTCGTTCGGCCGAAAAGCGACACCGGCAACATCACGGGGACGCAAAAACAGACGAGGGGCGCACATGACCGAGCTGTTCGAACAACTGCTGGTCGAGGACGCGGACGAGGAACTCGGCTGGCAGGAGCGCGCGTTGTGCGCCCAGACCGATCCCGAGTCCTTCTTCCCTGAGAAGGGCGGATCCACCCGCGAGGCCAAGAAGGTCTGCCTCGCCTGCGAGGTCCGCCCCGAGTGTCTCGAGTACGCCCTCGCCAACGACGAGCGATTCGGTATCTGGGGCGGCCTGTCCGAACGCGAACGCCGCCGGCTGAAGAAGGCCGCCGTCTGAACACCGAACCGATACCCGAGACCCGACCAAACACCACAAGCCCCTACGTAAACCACGGTCCGCCGCCTGCGCACTCCCAGCAGTCGGCGGACTGTTCTGTGCCACCCGTCGCCCGCACCACCCCCCAACGAGTCGCTTCGCGCCGCAGCGCTTTTTCATACCGTTAGTGTGGGGCCCCGTCCGAGATGCTCCAGCGCCCCTACGGGGCGACCCCCCGGCCGGAGGGCCCGTACCTCAATGTCCCCCACCACAGCCGCGTTTGTTCCCGCACACCCGCCAGAGTTCCCGCGGCATGTCGTCACCGCCGTGCTCGTCTCCCACGACGGTGCGCGCTGGCTCCCCGACGCCCTCGCCGGACTCCTCGGCCAGGAACGCCCCGTACAGAACGTCGTCGCCGCCGACACCGGCAGCGCCGACGACTCCGCCCGGCTGGTCACCGAAGCACTCGGCCCCGAACGCGTACTGCACCTCGCCCGCCGCACCGGCTTCGGCACCGCCGTCGACGAAGCGGCCCGCACCGCGGGCGTACTCACCCCCGACGACCTGCCCTATCTGAAGCGGCCCAGCGGCTGGGACCCGGTCAGCAGGAGCTGGCGCGACGACGCCTACGACCTGCCCGAGCTGCCTCACGGCGAACCCGTCCAATGGCTGTGGCTCCTCCACGACGACAGCGCACCGGAGCCCGGCGCTCTCGCCGAACTCCTGCGCGTCGCCGATTCCGACGAGTACGCCGCCATCATCGGACCCAAACTCCGCGGCTGGTACGACCGCAAACAGCTCCTCGAAGCAGGCGTCTCCATCGCCAACAGCGGACGCCGCTGGACCGGGCTCGACCGGCGCGAACAGGACCAGGGACAGCACGACCAGATCCGCTCCGTCCTCTCCGTCTCCTCCGCGGGCATGCTCATCCGCCGCGACGTCTTCGAAGAGCTCGGCGGCTTCGACCGCCGACTGCCCCTCATGCGCGACGACGTCGACATCTGCTGGCGCGCCCACGCCGCGGGACACCGCGTCCTCATCGCCCCCGACGCGGTCATGCGGCACGCCGAAGCCGCCGCCCGCGAACGCCGCACCGTCGACTGCGCGGGACGCTCCGTCGCCAGCCCGCACCGGGTCGACAAGGCCGGCGCCGTCTACACCCTCCTCACCAACTCACGCGGCGCCGCCCTCCCGTACGTCCTCCTGCGCATCGTCATCGGCACCCTGCTGCGCACCCTCGCCTACCTCGTCGGAAAAGTCCCCGGCCAGGCCGTCGACGAAGTCATGGGACTCTTCGGCACCCTGCTGCGGCCCGAACGGATCATCGCCGGACGCCGCAGGCGCTCTCGGCGAGCGGTCGAGGCCGGCGAACTGCGCCCCCTCTTCCCGCCGCCGGGCGCGACCCTCCGCGCCACCGCCGAACAGGTCGCGGGCCACTTCGGCAGCGGCTCCGACGCCGACTCCGGCGGCTCCCGGCACGGCGCCGTCGAATCCGGCCCCGGCGGCGACGACGCGGACTTCCTCGAGATCGAACAGTTCGCCCGCCTCAAGAAAATCGGGCGCAAGCCAGGACCGGTGCTCTTCGCCGTCCTGCTCGTCGTCTCCCTCGTCGCCTGCCGCGGACTCTTCGGCGGCGGCGCCCTCGCGGGCGGCGCACTGCTGCCCGCCCCCGCCGACGTCTGGGACCTCTGGGCCCGCTACGCCGACAACTGGCACCCCCTCGGCACCGGCGGCACCCAGACCGCACCGCCCTACCTCGCGGTGCTCGCGGCCCTCTCCACCCTCTTCCTCGGCTCCACCGGCTTCGCACTCACCGTGCTGCTCGTCTGCTCGGTCCCGCTCGCCGGACTCACCGCCTACTTCGCCTCCCGCCCCATCGTCGAGTCCCGGCTGCTGCGGGCCTGGGCGAGCATCGCGTACGCCTTCCTGCCCGCGGCGACCGGCGCACTCGCCACCGGACGGCTCGGCACCGCCGTACTCGCGATCCTGCTGCCCCTCATCGCACGCGCCGCCGTCGCCGCCCACGGACTGCGCTGCGGCCACGGCGGCGGGCGCGGAAGCTGGCGCGCCACCTGGGCCTACGCCCTCCTGCTGACCTTCACGATGGCGTTCACGCCCATCGTGTGGCCGATCGCGCTCGTCCTCGGCATCTGCGTCCTCGTGCTGCGACGCGACGACATCACGGCGTACGGGCTGCGCTTCCTGGCCGCCGTCGGTACCCCGCTTCTCGTACTCGCGCCCTGGTCGCTGACCCTGCTCACCGGCCCGTCCGGCTTCTTCCATGAAGCCGGACTCGAATTCGGCACCGGATCGGCCTCCGCACTCGACCTCCTCGGCATGAGCCCCGGCGGCCCCAAGGCCGCGGGCGGAATCCTGCTCATCGGCATAGTCGTGGCCGCACTCGCGGCGCTGCTGCGCGGCGAACGGCAGTTCGCCGTCCGCACCGCCTGGGCCGCCGCACTCGTCGCGCTGATCTTCGCGGCACTCGCCAACGGCTCCGGCTGGGCGGGACCCGCCACCCTCGTCTACGGCATCGCGCTGCTCGCCGCCGCCGTCCTCGGCGCCGAAGGCGGCCGCTCCCGCGTCGCCGCCCAGAACTTCGGCTGGCGCCAGCCCGTCGCGGCCCTCATCGCGCTCGCGGCCGGCATCGCCCCCCTCCTCGCCGCGGGCAACTGGATGCTCAGCGGCGCCGCAGGACCGCTGCAGCGACGCGACCCCGTCCAGGTGCCCGCCTTCGTCGCCGAAGAGAGTGACACCCGCGACCAGCCCCGCACCCTCGTCCTCGGCGGCGCCTCCGCCGCCAAGGTCTCGTACACCCTCGTACGGGGCTCCGGCAGCCGCCTCGGCGACGCCGAGCTGGCCGAGGCCGGCGGCAGCGACGGCCGCCTCGACAAGGTCGTCGCCAACCTCGTCGCGGGCTCCGGAGCCGACCAGACCAGCCAGCTCAGCGGCTTCGCGATCCGGTACGTGCTCGTACGCGACGGCGCGCCGCGCCAGACCAGCCGCGTCCTCGACGCCACCCCGGGCCTCAGCCGCCTCAGCCAGCTCGACGGCAGCGCACTGTGGCGCGTCGACCGCCAGGTCGCGCGGGCCACCATCGTCACCGGCAAGACCGACCCCCTGCCCGTCGCCGCCGACCCGGTCGAGGCCCACGCCGAGATCCCGGCCGGCGCGTCCGGACGCGTGCTGCGCATCGCGGACAGTGCCGACGAAGGCTGGCAGGCCACGGTCGACGGCCGCGTACTGCCGAAGACCACCGTCGACGGCTGGGCCCAGGGCTTCGAACTGCCCGCCGAGGGCGGCCGGCTCGACCTGACGTACGACGCCCCCGCCACCCACACGGCCTGGATCTGGATCCAGGGCGCACTGGCGCTGGTGCTGCTGGTGCTCGCGCTTCCGGGCCGGCGCCGGGAGATCGACGACGATCTGCCGGAGGAGGAGATCGTCGTACCGGCCCAGCCGGTGGAGGGCGAGGGCCGCAGGGCACGCAGACTGCGCGCGCAGGCAGAGGCCGAGTCGGAGACGGAGGTGGGGACGGCCGAGCAGGTACAGGGCTATGCCGACCCGGACCAGGACCTCTACGCCCGGCCCGCCGCACAGCAGGCCGAGCAGCAGCCGACGCAGTACGCGGCAGTGCCCCAGCAGCAGTACGGCGAATGGGACGCGCAGTCGTACGCGGACACCGGGTACACCGCCCCGTACAACAACGAGCAGTACCAGGGCGGTGCCCAGTACGGCGCCGAGCAGTACGGCGACGGACAGCCCTACACCGATGGACAGCAGTACGGCGCTGCGGACCAGTACCAGCAGCAGCCGTACCAGGCCGACCCGTACCACGCCGCGACCTACGGGGACGGGCAGTACCAGGAGGGCCAGTACGACCCCTACGGCTACGGGCAGCAGGGCGGCCAGCCCTACGCCGACGGCAGCGAGACCGAACAGCATCCCGGCAACACTTCGCGAGGCGAGTCAGAGTGAAGCGCACAACCATCTCCCTGATCGCGACCACCGTCGCACTCGCAGCGATCACCGGGTTCGCCGCGCTCACCGCACCGGACGGCGGCTCGTCGGCAGAAGCCGAGGCCGCGGCGCGGCTGCCCGTCGAACGCTCCAGCCTGCTCTGCCCGGCGCCCAGCAGCTCGGAGATCGCGGAGACCGCGTACACGTCGTTCACCCCGGCCGGGAAGACCGCGGACGCGAAGGACGGCGCGGCGAAGGGCGGCGCGGCGGAACTGAAGCCGTCCGCCGCCACCCTGGCCGACCCCGGCACCGCGCCCAAGAAGGACGAAGCGAAGAAGAAGGCCACGGCCAAGGGCGGAGCAGGGAAGGACGGTGCCGCGCCGGGCGCGAAGAAGCCGGTGCCCGACAAGGCGGTGCTCGCGCTGAAGGAGCCTGGCAAGCCCGTCGCCGCCAAGGCCGGCGGCGGCGAGGCCCCCGCCCTCGTCGGCACCGCCACCGGCCGCCTCGCACCCGGCTGGACCGCTCAGCAGACCACCACGGTCCCCGTGGGCGGCTCGCGCGGCGTGCTCGGCGTCAGCTGCACCGCGCCGGACACCGACTTCTGGTTCCCGGGTGCCTCCACCGCCGAGAACCGCCAGGACTACGTCCACCTCACCAACCCGGACCCGACGGCGGCCGTCGCCGACATCGAGCTGTACGGCAAGGACGGCGCCCTCAAGACCACACTGACCGAGGGCATCCCGGTCCCCGCCGGATCCAGCGTCCCCGTTCTGCTCTCCACGCTGACCGCCGAGCCCGCCGCGGACCTGACCGTCCATGTCACCACCCGCACGGGCCGCGTCGGCGCGGTGGTGCGGGCCGCCGACGACAAGACGGGCAGCGACTGGCTGGCGGCCTCGGCCGATCCGTCGGACACCGCCGTACTGCCGGGCATCCCCGCGGACGCCACCTCGGTCCAGCTGGTGGCCTTCGCGCCCGGCGACGACGACGCCGATCTGAAGGTGCAGCTGGCGGGCGCGACCGGCCGGATCACCCCCGCCGGACACGAGACGCTGCACATCAAGTCCGGCATGACCACGGCCGTCGACCTGAAGGACGTCACCAAGGGCGAGGCCGGATCACTGATCCTCAGCCCGGCGCAGAGCAGTGAGACGACCCCGGTGGTGGCGGCGCTGCGCGTCGTGCGCGGCAAGGGCGACAAGCAGGAGGTCGCCTTCATCCCGGCGACCGCACCCGTGGGGGAGCGGGCGACCGCGGCCGACAACCGCGCCAAGGGCTCGATCCTCTCCCTGACCGCGCCGGACGGCGGCGCACAGGTCAAGGTCACCGCCTCGGCGGGTACGGAGGGCGGCACTCAGGCCGTCAAGACGTACACGGTCAAGGCCGGTACGACACTGGCGGTCGCCCCGCCGGTGCCGGCCGGCCTCAAGGGCTCGTACGCGCTCACCGTCGAGACGGTGTCGGGCGGCCCGGTACACGCCTCACGCACGCTCACGCTGCCGCAGGACGGCATCCCGATGTTCACGGTGCAGACACTGCCGGACGACCGGGGGACGGTGGCGGTGCCGGAGGCGGAGCAGGACCTGTCGGTTCTGGACGACTGACGTGTCGGTTCTGGACGACTGACGAGATCGGCCGGCAGCGGAGCGACCGCTGCCGGCCGATCTCGTCAGTCCTGGCCGTACCGCGGGTCGACCGACTCCGGCGCCAGCCCCAGCAGCTCGGCCACCTGCTCCACGACCACCTCGTGCACCAGCAGCGCGCGCTCGTCGCGATTCTTTGTCCGGATCTCGACGGGCCGCCGGTAGACCACGATCTGCGCCCGCCGTTCCTTGTCCGCGGGAGCCGAGCTGCCCAGCGGCACCGACTCGTCCGGCGCGCCCGGCACGTCCAGTACGAGGAAATCGACGTCGGCGAGCTGTGGCCACCGCCGCTCCAGCCGCTCCACCGAGTCCTGAACCAGGTCCCGGAAGGACTCGGCCCGGCTGGCGGCGAGGGGTACCTGGGGCGGGGCGACCGGCCCGCGCATCCCGCGGCCGTGGCGGTCGCGGCGACGCGGCCGTGGTTCGGACTGGCGGGGCGGCACAGAACTGTCCATCACTGACGCAGGGTAACTCTCACCGGCCTGCGGCGATCGGGTCGGCGCCTCCGGGACGGAGCATGTCGCTTATTGAACATTCCGGCCAAGCTTGGGCTCGATTGCGTACCTCCCCACGATCGCCGATCTCATCGTGATTGACCTTATTTACCCCAAGTCATGACCGCATCACCGGCGGTCGTCGCCTGCGCACTTCTCCTCCCGTGCAGGTCAGGGCAGTTGCTCCAGCAGCGTCTATGGCAGACGTCACAGCACGACACGGTGGAGTGACCTGGTGGAGAGTCGTCGCGGCCCGCTCAAGAGTGCGGTACCGTCCAACGTCGTGAGCCCTGTACGTCGCTGTTCGCGCACCGCGTGCGGCCGCCCCGCCGTCGCGACACTGACGTACGTCTATGCCGATTCGACCGCGGTCCTCGGCCCGCTCGCCACGTATGCCGAGCCCCACTGCTACGACCTGTGTGCCGAACACAGTGAGCGCCTGACCGCACCGCGCGGCTGGGAGGTTGTGCGGCTCACCGACGGCTCCGCCCCCTCCCGCCCCAGTGGCGACGATCTCGAGGCGCTCGCCAATGCCGTAAGGGAAGCGGCCCGGCCGCAGGGACGGACCGCCGAGGCCGCCGCGCAGAACGGCCGCCGGACGGCGGACCCGATGGAGGTCGCGCGCCGCGGCCATCTGCGGGTACTGCGTTCCCCGGACTCCTGAGCCCTCGCGCCACTGAAGCGCGCCCCTCCCCCTCCGGCAGTGCCCATACCTCACCCGAGCCCGCCGAGGCCCGTCGCGCTCGGCCCATGGGCGCCCGCGCTCGCCCGCGGATTCGCCTTCACGGCAGCCCAGTTCGCGGTGGCCACCCATGTACTGGCCCAACTCGTCGACCTCCGAGCGTCGTTGGTGGGCGCGGCGGCGCCGGTCGCCGTGCCGGACGCGCGGGCCGGCCGCGGAGCCGGTACGGGCCGTGGTGCTCACCGGCGTAAGGGACAGAGCGCCTCGGTACCGGGCCGGACGCTGCCTTAGTTTGTGCGGGTAGTTTGATGTGACCGCAGAGACTTCAGGAAGGTTGGCCCGTGACTGCTGATCTGTCGCAGATCGTGAAGGCGTACGACGTCCGCGGGGTGGTGCCGGATCAGTGGGACGAGGCCCTGGCCGAACTGTTCGGGGCCGCCTTCGTCCAGGTGACGGACGCGGACGCGATCGTCGTCGGCCATGACATGCGGCCGTCGTCGCCAGGGCTTTCGGGGGCGTTCGCGCGCGGGGCCGCGGCCCGCGGCGCGGATGTCACCCTGATCGGCCTGTGCTCGACGGACCAGCTGTACTTCGCCTCGGGGGAGCTGGGTCTGCCCGGCGCGATGTTCACCGCCTCGCACAACCCGGCGCAGTACAACGGCATCAAGATGTGCCGGGCGGGCGCCGCACCGGTGGGCCAGGACACGGGCCTCGCGGACATCCGCGCGCTCGTCGAATCCTGGTCCGAACAGGGCGCGCCGGCCGCGGCCGAGGTGGCGGGCACGGTGACCGAGCGGGACACGCTGACGGACTACGCCGCGCATCTGCTGTCCCTGGTGGACCTGTCGGCGATGCGTCCGCTGAAGGTGGTCGTGGACGCGGGCAACGGTATGGGCGGCCACACGGTCCCGACCGTCTTCTCGTCCCTGCCCCTCACTCTCGTACCGATGTACTTCGAGCTGGACGGCACCTTCCCCAACCACGAGGCGAACCCGCTGGACCCGCGGAACATCGTCGACCTCCAGGCCCGCGTCCGGTCCGAGGGCGCGGACCTGGGCCTGGCCTTCGACGGCGACGCGGACCGCTGCTTCGTCGTGGACGAGCGCGGCGAGGGCATCTCACCGTCGGTGATCACGGCGCTGGTGGCGGCGCGAGAGCTGGCCAAGCACCCCGGTGGCACGGTGATCCACAACCTGATCACGTCGTGGTCGGTCCCGGAGGTCGTCCGCGAGAACGGCGGCACTCCGGCCCGTACGAGGGTCGGTCACTCCTTCATCAAGGAGGAGATGGCCCGTACGGGAGCGATCTTCGGCGGCGAGCACTCGGCGCACTACTACTTCCGGGACTTCTGGAACGCGGACACCGGCATGCTGGCGGCGCTGCATGTACTGGCGGCGCTGGGCTCGCAGCACGGCACGCTCTCGTCGCTGGTCGCGGAGTACGACAGGTACACGGGCTCGGGGGAGATCAACTCCACCGTCGACGACCAGGCGGGCCGTACGGCGGCGGTGAAGACGGCGTTCGGAGCGCGCGAGGACGTGACGACCGACGAACTGGACGGCCTGACGGTGGCGACGGCGGACTGGTGGTTCAACCTCCGCCCTTCGAACACCGAGCCACTGTTGCGCCTGAACGTGGAGGCGCGGGACGAGGCGACGATGGCGAAGGTACGGGACGAGGTCCTGACACTGGTCCGGGCTACCTGACCCTGAGGGAGCCCGCCGGTCGGTGGGACGGGAATGTCGATGGTGGGACGTGTGCGCTGGTGGGGGCCGGGGCCGGGGGTCTGGCCGGGCGTCCGGGTCCGGCCAGGTGGCGCGAAGGGCGACCGGACCGGCGGGGCCGGGGGTCTGGCCTGGTGGCGCGAAGGGCTCCGGGGGTCCGGCGTATGGCCGGGCGGCGCGAAGCTGCTGCCCTGGGGGCGTGGGGGCACCCCGTACCCCCCACATCTCAAGGGCGGGCGGGTGGGGAAACGCCCGGGCCCGGGGCGGAGCCCCGGTTTCGGGAAGGGGCGGGTAGGGGAACGCCCCGCGCAGCGGCCCCACCCGCACCGCCCGTACCCGCACCCGCCCAACCCCACCCGCACCCGGCACCCCCGCCCCGCCCATCCGGAACGCCCCGCACCCCGTGCCCCGCACCGACCCACCCCAGAACGCGCCGCACCCGGCCCCCCGGCGGTAGGCTGACGTGGCTCAATCCGCATGACCGCGACCGCATGTTCGAAGCGTCTTCGACATGCGACATGCCCGAAAGGACACCCCACACATGCCGCTCGAAGCCGGCCTCCTGGAGATCCTCGCCTGCCCGGCCTGCCACGCTCCGCTCAGCGACCGCACGGCAGCCGACACACCCGAGCTGATCTGCACCGGCAAGGACTGCGGCCTGGCCTACCCGGTACGGGACGCCATCCCCGTCCTCCTCGTCGACGAGGCACGCCGCCCGGAGTAACCGGCACCACGCGCGCACCGGGACCCACGCGCGCACCGGACCACGCACAAACCCGCACCCCGCACCAAACGCACCCCGTACGAACCGCACCACAGCCGAACCGCACCACAGCGAAATAACCGCACAACAACCAAATCCCCTCGCACGCGCACGGCGATCGGAGGCCCACCCCCATGCTCGACGAGTCGCTCCTCGATGCCCCGGATGCCTTGGCCCGAGCCGATCGCCGAGGTCTCCTACGAGGGGCCGCCGAGGCCGGGGCGCGGGTACGCACCGCCGCCAGGCACGCCGCCGAGGCAGGTATCGCCGAGATCAAGCCCGAGGGCCGCCCCCGGGCCGTACTCATCGCGGGCTCCGGAACTGCCGCCACCGGCGTCGCCGACCTGGTCAGCTCGCTCGCCGGCGCCACCGCTCCCGTCGCCCGGCTCGCCCCCACCGGCGTGGCTCCGGCCGCTGGCGCCCTGCGCTGGGCGCTGCCCGGCTGGGCCGGCTCCCTGGACCTGCTCCTCATCACGACCATCGACGGCAGCGAACCCGGCCTGGCCCTTCTGGCCGAGCAGGCGTATCGCCGCGGCTGCACCGTCGTGGCAGTGGCTCCCGAGCGCTCCCCGCTCTCCGAGGCGGTCGACGGTACGCACGGCATGGTCGTCCCCATGGCCAACGCCCCGCACGAGATGTACGAGGAGACCCTGGCCGCGAGCCCCGGCGCGCTGTGGGCGCTGTTCACTCCGCTCCTCGCGCTTCTCGACCGCGTCGGCGTACTCGAGGCGCCTCCGGAAACCCTCGCCAAGGTGGCCGACCGTCTCGACGCCACCGCCGAACGGTGCGGCCCGGCCATCGCGACGTACAGCAATCCCGCCAAGACGCTCGCTGCCGAGCTCGCCGACAGCCTCCCGCTCATCTGGACGGAGGGCGCCGGCGCCGCCCCCGCGGGCCGCCGCTTCGCCGCCGTAGTGGCCGAGCTGGCCGGCCGCCCCGCACTGGTCGCGGAACTCCCCGAGGCGCTCCCCGCCCACGGAGTGCTCCTCGCGGGCGCGCTCGCGGCAGGCGCCGACCCGGAGGACTTCTTCCGCGACCGCGTCGAGGAGCAGCAGGCCCTGCGCGCCCGCGTCGTACTTCTGCGCGACCGGCCCATCGGCGGCCTCACCGCCGCGCCCGCCGCCCGCGAACTGGCGCTCGGCCACGACACCCCGATCAGCGAACTCGAACCGGATGGGGGCACCGAGCTGGAGTCGATCGCCGAGCTCCTCGCCGTCACCGACTTCGCGGCTGTCTACCTCGCCCTGACGGCCTCGGGCGCTCAGGCCTGAGAAACCCGAGTGCGGCAATACCCGGATACCGGGGCACCAGAGAACCCGGGGCACCAGAGAACCCCGGCACCTGAGAACACGGGTCACGAGCACCTGAGAAGACGAGTACCGCGAACTCAAGGAAGAACATGGACCGCCTCTCCAACACCGTGCGCCCCTACGCCTGGGGCTCCACGACCGCCATCCCGGACCTGCTCGGCGTTGCCCCCACCGGCGAGCCGCAGGCCGAGATGTGGATGGGCGCTCACCCGGGAGCGCCTTCCCGCGTCACCCGCAGCACAACGGGCCAGCCGCTGCCCGACGTCATCGACGCCGATCCGGTACGCGAACTCGGCTCCGCGGCCGTAGCGAAATTCGGACCGCGCCTCCCCTTCCTCCTCAAGATCCTCGCGGCCGGCGCCCCTCTCTCACTCCAGGTCCACCCGGACCTCGCGCAGGCGAAGGAGGGCTACGCCGCCGAGGAGAGCGCGGGCGTCCCGATCGATGCCCCGCACCGCAACTACAAGGACACCAACCACAAGCCCGAATTGATCTGCGCGCTCACGCCCTTCGACGGCCTGTGCGGATTCCGTGCGCCCGTCGAGACCGCCGATCTCCTCGCGGGACTCGAGGTGGACTCGCTCAAGCCGTACGTCGATCTCCTCCACGCCCACCCGGAAGAGGCCGCGCTCCGCGAGGTACTGACCGCCGTCCTGAGCGCCGACCCGGCCGAGATGGCCGCCACCGTCACCGAAGCGGCGGCCGCCGCGGAACACCTCGGCGGCGCCTACGCCCCGTACGCCGCGATCGCACACCACTTCCCCGGCGACCCGGGCGTCATCGCTGCCATGCTGCTCAACTACGTCCAGCTGCAGCCCGGCGAGGCCATGTTCCTCGGCGCCGGCGTCCCGCACGCGTATCTGGGCGGCCTCGGCGTCGAGATCATGGCCAACTCCGACAATGTTCTGCGCTGCGGACTCACTCCCAAGCATGTGGACGTTCCCGAACTGCTGCGCATCGTCCGCTTCGAGGCCACCGAGCCGGGCGTTCTGCGTCCGGAGGCCTCGCCCTCGGGCGAGGAGGTCTACGAAACCCCGATCGAGGAGTTCCGGCTCTCCCGCTACGCACTGGCCCCGGGCGCGGCGCCCCGCGATCTCACCGCCCCCACCCCACAGATCCTGCTCTGCACGGCGGGCAGCGTGACGGTGGCTGGCGTGCCTGGGGGGAGCGTGACCGAGAGAAGCGCGACTGCCGGCAGTACGACGGCCGGTGAGCTGACCCTCGCCGCCGGCGAGGCGGCCTTTGTCCCGGCGGGGGACAAGACGGAGATCTCCGGCACGGGATCCGGTTCCGGCACCGTGTTCCGAGCCACTGTGGTGGCCTGACGCGGCGCCATTTTCGAGGGCTGCAACAATGGCGCATCGCAAAGACCGGGCAAAGCCAGGGCGGCGACCGAGGCAAGTACGAAGGGACATCCGGCACACATGAGCGCGTCAGGCGGAACAAAGGCGATCGTGGCGGCACTGGGCGCCAACCTCGCAATCGCGGTAGCGAAGTTCGTTGCGTTCCTCTTCAGCGGCTCGTCGTCGATGCTCGCGGAGAGCGTGCACTCGCTCGCGGACTCCGGAAACCAGGGGCTGCTGCTCCTCGGCGGCAAGAAGGCCAAGCGCGAGGCGACCCCGCAACACCCCTTCGGCTACGGCCGTGAGCGCTACATCTACGCCTTCCTCGTCTCCATCGTGCTCTTCTCGGTCGGCGGCATGTTCGCGATCTACGAGGGCTACGAGAAGATCAAGCACCCGCACGAGATCGAGGCCTGGTACTGGCCGATCGGCGTCCTCGTCTTCGCGATCATCGCCGAGTCCTTCTCCTTCCGTACCGCGATCAAGGAGTCCAACGAGACACGCGGCACTCACTCGTGGACCGAATTCGTCCGCCGCGCCAAGGCCCCGGAGCTTCCGGTCGTCCTCCTGGAGGACCTGGGCGCGCTGGTCGGTCTGGTCCTGGCGCTCATCGGCGTGGGCCTCGCCCTGGGTACGGGCAACGGCGTCTGGGACGGCATCGGCACCCTCTGCATCGGCATCCTGCTCATCGTGATCGCGCTGGTCCTGGCGGCCGAGACGAAGTCCCTGCTGCTGGGTGAGGCGGCCGGTACGGACGATGTCGAGAAGATCAAGGCGGCCATCGTGGACGGTGATGTGGTCACCGGCATCATTCACATGCGTACGCTCCACCTCGGCCCGGAGGAACTGCTGGTCGCGGCGAAGATCGCGGTCAAGCACGACGACACGGCCTCCGAGGTCGCCGACGCGATCAATGCCGCCGAGGACCGCATCCGTAACGCGGTCCCGATCGCCCGAGTGATCTACCTGGAGCCGGACATCTACAGCGAGGCGGCGGCCGCGGCGGGCGTCAACCCGGCCAAGGCCCCGGGCGGCTCGGGCCCGGAGACCGCGCACTGATCTCCCGTTGGCAACGGCTCGGGCCCCGCGCATCGTTCGCGCGGGGCCCTTTCGTCTTCTGTACGGGCTACTGGATCTCGCGCAGCACACCGAGGATCGCCGTCTCGTCGGGCGCGGCGGTCAGCCGCTCCCGGAAGCCGGTGTCCATGAGCTTGCGCGACAGCAGAGCCAGGATCCGCAGGTGTTCATCACCGGCGGCCGCCTCCGGCACCGTGATCATGAAGATCAGCTTGGCCTTCGTACCGTCGAGCGAACCCCACTCCACGCCCTCCGCCGACCGCGCGAACCCGACGATCGGCGCGGTGACCGCATCAGTCTTGGCGTGCGGGACGGCGATCTCCTCGCCGAGCCCGGTGGTGCCCTGGTCCTCGCGGGCGAAGGCAGCCGCCACGAGCGCGTCGGGATCGGCGACCTTGCCGGTGCGGGCGAGCATCGCGGCCATCTCGCGGATGGCGTCTTCCTTGCTGCCGGCCGCCAGTTGGACCTTGACGGTCTGCGATGTCAGATATCCGGACAGCACATCGTCCTCGGCCCGTTCTGCCGGTTCGGTGTACGCGGTCTGCGCCGTCTGCGCGGTCTGCTCGGTCTGCGCGGCCGGTTCGGCGGGTTCGTCCTGCTCAGCCGGTTCGGCCGCAGGCGGCGGGGACGTGAGCGTGGTCTCGGTCCGTACGCCCCCGGCACCCACCCCGACAAGCGCCGGCTCGGGCACCAGCGCACCCACGCCCACGCCCACACCCAGGCCCAGGTTCACGGGCGCCGCCGCACCGCCGCCGCGGGTCCTCCGCTCCTTGACGCCGATCAGGGCATTCGTGGTGATCGCGGTGACGACGGTGCCGATCGCGACCGCCAGGAAGAACATGGGCACCCCGCCCACCGCACCGAGCACGGCCACGATCGGCCCCCCGTGCGGAACCGCGTCCTCCACGCCCGCCAGACCGGCGAACGCGCCCGCCACCGCACCACCGAGCATGTTCGCCGGAATGACCTGGGCCGGCCTGGCCGCCGCGAACGGAATCGCACCCTCCGAAATCCCGAACATCCCCATGAAGAGCGCGGCCATACCCGTTTCCCGCTCCTGCTCCGAGTAGAGCCGCCGCCGGATCAGCGTGGCGAGCCCCTGCCCGAGCGGCATGACCGGAATCGCGGCGGCGCACATACCCATGACGGTCTGGTTGCCGGTGGCGATCAGCCCGGCGCCGAACAGGAACGCGGTCTTGTTGACCGGCCCGCCCATATCGAACGCGATCATGAGCCCCAGAATGGCGCCCAGCAGAATCGCACTGGTTCCGGTCATCCCGCCGAGCCAGTCGGTCAGATGTGTGAAGACCCACGCGATCGGCTTGCCGATGACGTTGATGAAGAAGAGCCCCAGCACCGTGGTCGCGACGATCGGGATCACGATGATCGGCATGATCGGCCGGACGAACTTCGGAACCTTGACCTTCTTGATCCACAACACCAGATAGCCGGCCAGGAAGCCGGTGACGATCGCACCGATGAAGCCCGCGCCCGCCTTCGGCGAGCCGTAGAGCTCGCCGTGCGCGGCAATCCAGCCGCCGATCATGCCCGGCACGAGCGCGGGCCGGTCGCCTATGGCGTACGCGATGTAGCCGGAGAGGACCGGGATCATCAGCGTGAAGCCGACGACGCCGATGTTGTTCACGTCCAGCCAGAAGGAGTCCTTCGGGATGATGTAACCCTCGGGCGTCGCGTGACCCCCCAACGCCAGCGAGATGGCGATCAGCAGACCGCCCACCACCACGAACGGGATCATGTACGAAACGCCGTTCATCAGCGCCTTGTAGACAACGCTGCGCTCTTTTCCGCCCCCGCCCCCGCCTGCGCCCCCGCTCCCGCCCGCGCCGTCCCGCGGTGCCCCGCCTCCGCCGCCGGCCTGGTGCACGGGAGCGTGCTGCACCTGCTCGATCAGCCGCTCGGGGTGATGGATGCCCTCGGCGACCCCGGCGGCCAGCACCTTCTTCCCCACGAACCGGCTGCGGTCCACGTCCTTGTCGGCCGCGATGATGATGCCGTCAGCCTCTCTGACATCGTTGTCAGAGAGGACATTTTCGGCCCCGATGGAGCCTTGAGTCTCCACCTTCATCTCGATGCCGAGCGCCTCCGCGGCCTGGGCCAGCTTCTCCGCCGCCATATAGGTATGGGCGATGCCGGTCGGACAGGCGGTCACCGCGAGCAGCCTCAACTTCCGCTGCCCACTTGCCGTACTGGTCACGTGGTTCTCCTAACGCTTCGCTGCGCAGATCGTGCAGATGTTCCCGATCCACGCGGCATCGTGCAACACCTGAGAGCGAACGCAAAAGCCGGAAGGCTTTCACCAGGCAGGAGAGCCGGACCTCGAACATGTCCGGATCCCGGCCCGGGCGGGCTGGGGTCCGCTGGGCCGATCGGTGTAGATTCGTGACCAGAGTCAGACGTCGCTGCTGATGGCGGTCGGGCGGTTCCGTTTCACGGACCGGCCGAGGGAGAGAGGGCCTCCGACGAACTGCGCTGCGGGCGCCCGGGCATTCGTATGCCCATGGCCGCCGCAGAGCCAGCCGTACCCACCCTCGACCCACACCACGAGGAGCAGCTCGCATGTCGACTGTCACCACTGCCCAGGACTTCAAGGTCGCCGACCTATCCCTCGCCGAGTTCGGCCGCAAGGAGATCACTCTCGCCGAGCATGAGATGCCCGGTCTGATGTCGATCCGCAGGGAGTACGCCGCCGCCCAGCCGTTGGCGGGTGCCCGGATCACCGGTTCGCTGCACATGACGGTGCAGACGGCGGTGCTGATCGAGACCCTGGCCGCTCTGGGCGCCGAGGTCCGCTGGGCGTCATGCAACATCTTCTCCACCCAGGACCACGCGGCCGCGGCGATCGCGGTCGGCCCGACCGGCACCCCGCAGGCCCCGGCCGGTATTCCGGTGTTCGCGTGGAAGGGGGAGACGCTGGAGGAGTACTGGTGGTGCACGGAGCAGGCGCTGACCTGGCCTAACACGCCCACCGGCGGCCCGAACATGATCCTCGACGACGGCGGTGACGCGACCCTCCTGCTCCACAAGGGCGTGGAGTTCGAGAAGGCCGGCGCCGCACCGGACCCCTCGACCGCGGACAGCGAGGAGTACGCGCAGATCCTGACCCTCCTCAACCGCACCCTCACGGAGGCGCCGCAGAAGTGGACGCAGCTGGCGTCCGAGATTCGTGGTGTGACGGAGGAGACGACGACGGGTGTGCACCGTCTGTACGAGATGCACCGGGATGGCACTCTGCTTTTCCCGGCGATCAAT
>NZ_JBSFUK010000034.1:43127-51681 GCF_053591755.1 Streptomyces sp. NPDC002926 | reverse complement strand
TGACCTTGAACTCCTGGCCGGACACAGCGAACGACGCGGCGAGCGCGCCCTGTGCCAGACCGATACCCACAGCGACCTGGACCCGGTCGTCACTCGATCCGGACCGGCATCCGCCCGCCCCGCGGAGTGCCTCGTCGCCGGCACGGTCGGGAGGCACTTCCGGAACCTTCTCGACCGCACCGGCCCCCGTGCCCGACAATCGACCTTCGATCACGGTCAACACGGAATCGGGGCAGGGATGTTCGGGGCGGGGAATCAAGGCGTCTCCCGGCGGGCGGCTGCCCTCCTGATGACGGTGGCACTCAGCGCCGTCGCCGCGTGCGGCAGCAGCGACGACAAGGACGGCAGGGAGAGCAAGGCGGACGACAGGCCGGCCGCCTCCGCCCCGAAGGCCCTCACCGAGGCCCGGCTCAAGGCCGTCTCCTTCACCGACGGTGAGAAGGTCGGCACCTACACGGCCTCCGAGTTCACCCTCGGCGCGCCGCTCGGCGAGGACTACACCGCCGATCGCGCCGTCTGCCAGCCCCTTGTCAGCCTCGCCAAGGGCTCCACCAGCCACGACCCCGCCGCCGAGGTCAACCGCCAGGTCGACGTTCCCGACGAGATGGCCGGGCTCGGCGTCGCCGTACAACTGCGCTCGTACGCGAACGGTGAGGCCGCCGCGGTCATGAAGGCCCTCGGCAGCGCGGGGACCCGGTGCGCCGGCGGGTTCACCGAAGAACGCGCCATCGCCAGGGCGAAGTACCTGAAGGTGGAGCCCGCCGAGGCGCCCGCTTTCGGGGACGAGGCGAAGGCGTTCCGCTTCACCATCCTCGATGTGAAGGGGAAGCTGAAGCTCTACGAGTACCTGACCATCGTCCGCTCGGGCTCCACCACGCTCTCCTTCCGCGCCGAGATCATCGGTACCAAGGACGTCGGAGGAGTGCCCGAAGAGGTCATGAAGGCCCAGTGGGAGAAGTTCCGGGCGGGCTCGAGCACCGGAACCTAGGGACGCACTGTCCGGCCGGACAGGAGCAGCGGCCACAATGGGGGGATGAGCGACAGCCCATCCCCCCTCGCCGACCCGCACCTCGTCTTCGACGCGACCGAAGGCCGCCGGGACATCGTCGTCCTCGGCTCCACCGGGTCCATCGGCACGCAGGCCATCGACCTGGTACTGCGCAACCCCGAGCGCTTCCGTGTCACCGCGCTCTCCGCCGCCGGCGGCCGCGTCGCACTCCTCGCCGAGCAGGCACGGCAGTTGGGCGTCGACACGGTCGCGGTGGCCCGCGAGGACACGGTGCCGGCGCTTCGCGAGGCACTCGCGGAGCAGTACGGGTCCGCGCCCCTGCCCGAGATCCTGGCAGGACCCGACGCCGCCACCGAGCTCGCCGCCTCCGCCTGCCACACCGTGCTCAACGGCATCACCGGATCCATCGGACTCGCGCCCACCCTCGCCGCCCTCGAGGCCGGCCGGACGCTCGCCCTCGCCAACAAGGAGTCGCTGATCGTCGGCGGGCCGCTGGTCAAGGCCCTCGCCAAGCCCGGCCAGATCATTCCGGTCGACTCCGAGCACGCCGCCCTCTTCCAGGCGCTGGCCGCGGGGACGAGGGCCGACGTACGCAAGCTGGTGGTGACGGCCTCCGGCGGGCCGTTCCGTGGCCGTACGCGTGCCGAGCTGGCAGATGTCGCTCCCCGGGACGCTCTCGCCCACCCCACCTGGGCCATGGGCCCGGTGATCACGGTGAACAGCGCCACACTCGTCAACAAGGGGCTGGAGGTCATCGAGGCTCATCTCCTCTACGACATCCCCTTCGACCGCATCGAGGTCGTCGTACATCCCCAGTCCTACGTTCACTCCATGGTGGAGTTCACGGACGGCTCGACCATCGCCCAGGCGACCCCGCCCGATATGCGAGGCCCGATCGCCCTCGGTATCGGCTGGCCCGAGCGGGTGCCCGACGCCGCCCCCGCCTTTGACTGGTCCAGGGCCTCGAGCTGGGAGTTCTTCCCGCTCGACACCGAGGCCTTCCCCTCGGTGGGACTCGCCCGGCAGGTGGGGGAGCTGGGCGGAACGGCCCCGGCGGTGTTCAATGCCGCGAATGAGGAGTGCGTGGACGCATTCCTCGCCGGGCGGCTGCCGTTCAACGGAATCATGGATACGGTCACCGGAGTCGTCGCCGAACACGGCGTTCCCGCCTCGGGAACCTCACTTACGGTGGCAGACGTCCTGGAAGCGGAGACCTGGGCCCGGGCGAGGGCCCGGGAACTGGCAGTTAAGGCGACAGCGGAGGCTCGCGCATGACGATTCTGTTGACGGTCCTCGGCATAGCTCTCTTTGCTGTGGGACTGCTGGTCTCGATCGCCTGGCACGAGCTGGGTCATTTGTCGACGGCCAAGCTCTTCGGCATCCGCGTGCCCCAGTACATGGTCGGCTTCGGCCCCACCATCTGGTCCCGGCACAAGGGCGAGACGGAGTACGGCATCAAGGCCATCCCGATGGGTGGCTACATCCGCATGATCGGGATGTTCCCGCCGGGGGAGGACGGCCGGATCGCGGCCCGGTCCACCTCGCCCTGGCGCGGGATGATCGAGGACGCCCGCTCGGCTGCCTTCGAGGAGCTGAAGCCCGGCGACGAGAACCGGCTCTTCTACACGCGCAAGCCGTGGAAGCGCGTCATCGTGATGTTCGCGGGACCGTTCATGAACCTGGTCCTCGCCGTCGCGATCTTCCTCGGGGTGGCGATGTCCTTCGGCTTCGCCACCCAGACCACCCAGGTCGCCGGGGTCCAGAAGTGCGTCATCTCGCAGAGCGAAGAGCGCGACAAGTGCCAGAAGGGCGACCCGGTCTCGCCCGCCCAGGCCGCGGGCCTGAGGAAGGGCGACAAGATCGTCGCCTTCAACTCGGAGCCCGTCACCGACTGGTCCGAACTGTCGAACCACATCCGCGAGACGATCGGCCCCGCCACCATCACCGTCGAGCGTGACGGCAAGGAGCAGGTACTCAAGGCCACCCTTGCCCGGAACATGGTGGTCAAGAAGGACGCGGACGGAGCGGCCGTCCCCGGCAAATTCGTCCCGGCCGGATATCTGGGCTTCGCCGCGCAGACCGAGATCGTGCCGCTCTCCTTCACCGATTCCGTGGACCGCATGGGCGACATGATCGAGAACAGCGTCGATTCGATCGTCGCGCTGCCGTCCAAGATCCCCGACCTGTGGAACGCGGCCTTCAGCGACGGCGAGCGCAAGGCCGACTCCCCGGTGGGTGTCGTCGGCGCGGCGCGCATCAGCGGTGAGGTGCTGAACCTGGACGTCCCGACACAGAGCATCATCGCGACCTTCATGATGCTGCTCGCGACGTTCAACCTCTCGCTGTTCCTGTTCAACATGCTGCCGCTGCTGCCGCTGGACGGCGGGCATATCGCAGGGGCGGTCTGGGAGTCGGTACGCCGCAATATCGCGAAGGTGTTCCGCCGTCCGGACCCGGGCCCGTTCGATGTGGCCAAGCTGATGCCGGTCGCCTATGTCGTGGCGGGAATCTTCATCTGCTTCACGCTGCTCGTGCTGGTGGCCGACATCGTGAATCCGGTCAAGATCAGCTGAGCGAGTCCCTTTCGTGGCGGCCGGACACCCTTTGTGTCCGGCCGCTCACCTTTGAGTGGACTCCGGGCGGCGATGTGCTGGGCCGAACCTCAGTGCCGTAATCTCGGAGACTGGAGCCCGCCGATCTCGGGACCTCGATCCACACCTTGGGGTTGCACAGCAGATGACTGCAATTTCGCTCGGAATGCCGTCCGTTCCGACCAAGCTCGCCGACCGGAGGGTCAGCCGCAAGATCCAGGTCGGCACCGTGGCCGTCGGCGGGGACGCTCCCGTGTCGGTGCAGTCGATGACGACCACGCGCACCTCCGACATCGGCGCGACGCTGCAGCAGATCGCCGAACTGACCGCGTCCGGCTGCCAGATCGTACGGGTCGCCTGTCCCACCCAGGACGACGCGGACGCGCTGGCCACCATCGCGCGCAAGTCGCAGATCCCGGTGATCGCGGACATCCACTTCCAGCCGAAGTACGTCTTCGCCGCGATCGACGCCGGCTGCGCGGCGGTCCGGGTCAATCCGGGCAATATCAAGCAGTTCGACGACAAGGTCAAGGAGATCGCCCGTGCGGCCGGCGAGGCCGGCACCCCGATCCGTATCGGGGTCAATGCCGGATCGCTCGATGCCCGGCTCCTCGCCAAGTACGGCAAGGCGACGCCTGAGGCGCTCGTCGAGTCCGCGCTGTGGGAGGCGTCCCTCTTCGAGGAGCACGGCTTCCGCGACATCAAGATCTCCGTCAAGCACAACGACCCGGTCGTGATGGTCAACGCCTACCGGCAGCTCGCCGCCCAGTGCGACTACCCCCTCCACCTCGGCGTCACCGAAGCCGGCCCCGCCTTCCAGGGCACCATCAAGTCAGCCGTCGCCTTCGGCGCGCTGCTCAGCGAGGGCATCGGCGACACCATCCGGGTCTCGCTCTCCGCCCCGCCCGCCGAAGAGGTCAAGGTCGGCATCCAGATCCTGGAGTCGCTCAACCTCAAGCAGCGCCGCCTGGAGATCGTTTCCTGCCCCTCCTGCGGCCGCGCGCAGGTCGACGTCTACAAGCTCGCCGACCAGGTCAGCGCCGGCCTCGAGGGCATGGAGGTGCCGCTGCGCGTCGCCGTCATGGGCTGCGTCGTCAACGGCCCCGGCGAGGCCCGCGAGGCCGACCTCGGCGTCGCCTCGGGAAACGGCAAGGGCCAGATCTTCGTGAAGGGCGAGGTCATCAAGACCGTCCCCGAGTCGAAGATCGTCGAGACCCTTATCGAAGAGGCCCTGAAGATCGCCGAGCAGATGGAGAAGGACGGCATCGCGTCCGGCGAGCCCGAGATCTCCGTCAGCTGACATTTCCGTACCGGCCCCGTGCACGCCCCCTGGCGTGTCGCGGGGCCTTGTGCTGGGCTCGGCACCCCGCAGACCTGCCAGGTACAGTGCGGAGACCAGCAGACCGTATGGTGAGGCCCCCTCGTGTTGACGCAGACCACCACCCGGGTCCTCGAACCCAGCGACCTCGGCGCAGCGCTCGCGATCCTCGAGAGCGAGCCCGTGACCAATGCCTTCGTCACGTCCCGCGTCCAGGTCGCCGGGCTCGACCCCTGGCGCCTCGGCGGTGAGATGTGGGGCTGGTACGCGGACGGGCGGCTGCGCTCGCTGTGCTACTCCGGCGCCAATCTCGTTCCCATCTGTGCCACCCCCGAAGCCGTACGCGGCTTCGCCGAGCGGGCCCGCAGGACAGGCCGCCGCTGCTCCTCCATCGTCGGCCCGGCCGAGTCCACCGCCGAGCTGTGGCGGCTGCTCGAGCCGAGCTGGGGCCCGGCCAGGGACGTGCGCGCCCAGCAGCCGCTCATGGTCACCGAGCGGGCGCCCGGCGACATCGAGCCGGACCCCTACGTCCGCCGCATCGGCAAGGACGAGACAGACGTGATCATGCCGGCCTGCGTGGCGATGTTCACCGAGGAGGTCGGCGTCTCGCCGATGGCCGGTGACGGCGGCCTGCTCTACCAGGCACGGGTGGCCGAACTCGTCGCCGCGGGAAGGTCGTTCGCCCGTATCGACGACGGCAAGGTCGTCTTCAAGGCCGAGATCGGCGCGGCCACCAGCGAGGCCTGCCAGATCCAAGGCGTCTGGGTCGCACCGGAGTTCCGCGGCCGCGGTCTGTCCGAGACGGGCATGGCGGCCGTGCTGCGCTATGCCCTGCAGGATGTCGCACCGGTCGTCAGCCTGTACGTGAACGACTACAACACCGCAGCCAGGGCGGCGTACCGGCGGGTCGGCTTCCGCGAGGTCGGCGCCTTCATGAGCGTGCTGTTCTGACCGCCCGCGGTGGGAAGTAGGGTTTCGCCCATGGCAGCACATTCAGGAGGCGGACCCCGGACGCCGAGCGTTGCGGTCGGGCCGGTCGATCTCGCCGCACGGGTCGATGAAGCCCTCGCGGTGCAGGCCCTCGCCTTCGGGCTCACCGACGACGAGATCGAGGTGCGCCGCCATATCGTCTACCGGCACCTCCTGCACCCGGGGGCCCGTGCACTCGGCGCGCTGACGGAGTCGGGCCGCCTTGTGGGATTCGTCTACGGCATGCCCAACGACCGCACGCACTGGTGGTCCACCGTCGTCGAGCCGTATCTGCGCGGCAACGGCTCCGAAGGCTGGCTCGACAACTCGTTCGTGATCACCGAACTCCATGTCCACCCCGGCTACCAGGGCCGGGGCATCGGCCGCTCGCTGATCACCACGATCACCGACTGCGTAGACCAGCCGCGCTCGATCCTCTCCGCGATCGACACCGAGAGCCCCGCCCGTGGTCTGTACCGGGCGCTTGGCTACCAGGACCTCGCGCGGCAGGTCGTCTTCCCCAGCGCACCCAGTCCGTACGCCGTCATGGGCGCCCCGCTGCCGCTGCTGCGCGGGAACTGATTTCCGCCTGCCGGTGCCACCCGGCTAACCTCCTGCTCATCACACGTTCCGAGCAGGAGTTCACCATGGCCCAGGTCCAGCGCATGTCCCGTCTGATGGTCAAGACACTGCGCGACGACCCGGCGGACGCCGAGACGCTCAACCACAAGCTGCTCGTGCGCGCCGGCTATGTGCGCCGTACGTCCGCCGGCATCTGGAGCTGGCTGCCGCTCGGCAAGAAGGTCCTGGAGAACATCACCCGCGTGGTCCGCGAGGAGATGGACGCCATCGGCGGCCAGGAAGTGCTGCTGCCCGCGCTGCTGCCCAAGGAGGCGTACGACGCGAGCGGGCGGTACGAGGAGTACGGCGACCTGCTCTTCCGCCTCAAGGACCGCAAGGGCGCCGACTACCTCCTCGGCCCCACGCACGAAGAGATCTTCACCCAGCTCGTCAAGGACCAGTGCTCGTCCTACAAGGACCTGCCGGTGATCCTCTACCAGATCCAGACGAAGTACCGCGACGAGGCCCGTCCGCGCGCGGGTGTGCTGCGCGGCCGCGAGTTCCAGATGAAGGACTCGTACTCCTTCGACACCACCGACGAGGGTCTCGTCGAGTCCTACCAGCTGCACCGCGACGCCTACATCCGGATCTTCGAGCGGCTCGGCCTCGACCACCGCATCGTCTCGGCGGTCTCGGGCGCGATGGGTGGCTCGGCGTCCGAGGAGTTCCTGGCCCCGGCCCCGGCCGGCGAGGACACCTTCGTGGACTGCCCGGCCTGCGAGTACGCGGCCAACACGGAGGCCGTGACCTTCACCGCGGCCGCGGCGGAGGCCACCTCCCACGGGCCCGTCGAGGAACTGGACACCCCCGACACCCCCACCATCGAGACCCTCGCCGCGCACCTGGGCGTCCCCGCCTCGGCGACCTTGAAGAACCTGCTGGTCAAGGTGGACGGCGAGATCGTCGCGGTCGGTGTCCCCGGCGACCGCGAGGTGGACCTCGGCAAGCTCGGCGAGCACCTGGCCCCGGCGGAGGTCGAGCTGGTCACCGCGGAGGACTTCGTGGAGCGCCCCGATCTCGTACGCGGCTATGTCGGCCCGCAGGGCCTCGAGAAGGTCCGTTACATCGCCGACCCGCGCATCGCGCCCGGCACGGCCTGGGTGACCGGCGCGAACAAGCCGGACACGCACGCGAAGAACGTCGTCTGCGGCCGTGACTTCGAGGTGGACGACTACCTCGACGTGGTCGTGGTCGAGGACGGCGACCCCTGCCCGAAGTGCGGCGCGGGCCTCAAGCTCGACCGCGCGATCGAGATCGGCCACATCTTCCAGCTGGGCCGCAAGTTCGCGGACGCCTTCCAGCTCGACGTCCTGGGCCAGAACGGCAAGCCGGTCCGGGTGACCATGGGCTCGTACGGCATCGGCGTCTCCCGCGCGGTGGCGGCCCTGGCCGAGCAGACGGCCGACGACAAGGGCCTGTGCTGGCCGCGAGAGATCGCCCCGGCGGACGTCCACGTGGTGGCGGCGGGCAAGGCACTCCAGACGGAGCTGGCGCTCGAGGTCGCGGAGAAGCTGGCCGCGGTGGGTCTGCGCGTACTGGTCGACGAGCGCCCCGGAGTCTCGCCGGGCGTGAAGTTCACGGACGCGGAACTGATCGGCGTCCCGAAGATCCTGGTGGCGGGCCGACGCTCGGCCGAGGGCGTGGTGGAACTGAAGGACCGCCGCACGGGCGAGCGCGAAGAACTGACGGTGGCCGAGGCGATCACGCGCCTCAGCGCCTGACCCTGCGGGCGCGTCTTGCGGCCCGAGGCCGGGCCTTGTGGGGTGGCCCGAGCCCCTGCGCCGTGAGGCAGGGGGCCCGGGGTGGCCTGAGCGTCCTCCGCGCGAGGCCGGGGGCCCGGGGCGGTCTCTGCCGCGCAGCCGGGCGCGTGGAGGCGCGTCGGCCCCACACCCCGTGGCCGCGCGTTTCTTGGGTGGGGCTTGGGCCCGATGCCGCGAGGCCGGGTTTTTGGGTGGCCTGAGCTCCCACGCTGCGAGGAACCGGCCTGAGCCTCTGCACCGCGGAGCCGGCGTCCCCCGGCGCGTGGGGCGTCAGCCCGTGCCGCGA